>JAJDEL010000478.1 GCA_029259835.1 Planctomicrobium sp.
ATTGAGTGGTGGGATTCCTGACGAGGAATTGCTGAATCGATACGGACTGACACTTTCATGGTGGCAGCGAGCGGTCATTGATGGAGGACGAGATTCGGTTTTACATTTGACGGCGGATGAGCAGAACCTTTACATCCAATCGACTGCCGGAATCATTACCACTTTCAACGGGGAGTCTGGTCGCCAATTATGGTCAGGGTTGGTCGGCGCTCCTGATCAGCGAGGTTACCCAGCAACTTCGAACGACGAGGAACTTCTGGTCTCCGCAGGAATGCAAATCTATTCCTTCAATAAGGATACCGGAGAATTGATCTGGCAACTCAGAGCGCCGGAGCATCCTTCAACCTCCCCTTCTGTGAACGATGACCAAATCGCCATCGGCGCAATCGATGGGAGTGTCTTCACTTTTGATATTCACAAAGTACGTGAATTACATGAAGAACGTATGTTGCCGAAGTGGTCTCACCTGGCAAAACAGTGGCGATTTAAAACACCTTCCAGTGTCGTCTCCCCTCCAATTTTCTCTGGAACTACGATTGTGTTTGCGAGTGAGCACGGGATTGTTTATGGGACCTCAAGTAAAAACAAAAAATTCAAATTTCAATTTGAATCAGACGCAAAAATTCATACACCCTTGGGAAGTTCGCGCGAATACATTTTGGTCACGGATGATGATTCAAGGATGTACTGCCTGAACAAAGAAACCGGTCGCATTCGCTGGACGTTCTCAAGTGGTGCTCCAATGAAGAAGAAACCAAACGTCATTGGTCAACAAGTTTTTGTGTCTCCAGACCGTGAAGGTTTGTCGTCTTTGTCCATTGTGAGTGGTCGAGTCATGTGGAACTACCCCAGAGCACGTGAATTTCTGTCTGCAAGTGAGACTCGGGTTTATGCTTCAGACGTAAGTGGAAATCTCCTGATTCTGGAACGAGAAAGTGGTAACCTTATCGGGCGAATTCCACTCAGGCAGTTCACCAAGCGTGTCAAAAACGAACGGACCGATCGTATTTATGTCGCAGATCAATCAGGGTTGGTCCTGGGTATTCGCGAACAGAACTCCGAGTTCCCGGCATTTCACCTGTATCCTGAACGGCGTCCAATTCTGCCTCTGTTCGGACCAGAAGAGGGTGAAGAATTACCAATGGACTCGGCAGACGAAAACGCTGCCCCAGCGGTTGAAGCCGAGAGTACCGACAACAATTGAACTCCGTTTTTGCTCTCTCATTTCCTGGGGCGAAGCCAGCGCTATGACAGAATGTCATTGACCACGTTTCCATGCACATCGGTGAGTCGGAACTGCCGACCCTGAAATTTGTACGTCAGTTTCTCGTGATTGATTCCCATCTGGTGTAGCCACGTTGCCTGCAAATCGTGGACATGAACCTTCTGCTCTACGGCATTGATTCCCAGATCATCTGAAGCGCCGTAAGTGATTCCAGGCTTAATCCCGCCACCTGCCATCCAAATCGTGAACGCATACGGATGGTGATCGCGCCCCCAGCGGACACGATTAGAGATGTCTCCCTGAATGAAGGGGGTCCTCCCAAATTCGCCTCCCCAAATGACAAGAGTTTCATCCAGCAGACCGAGTCGGTCGAGATCTTGCACGAGGGCAGCACTCGCCTGGTCGGTATCACGACATTGATTGTACAACTCTGTCGTTATTGAATTGTGCTGATCCCAGCCTGCGTGCATCAGTTGCACACAACGGGTTCCACGCTCAACAAGTCTTCGTGCGAGTAGGCAATTGTGTGCGAACGTTCCGGGTTCATGAACACCGTCACCGTACATTTTCAAAGTTTGCTGAGTCTCACCGGAGAGGTCAGTCAGTTCGGGAACGCTAGATTGCATCTTGAATGCCATCTCGTACTGTGAAATCCGAGTCGCAATTTCCGGGTCACCGAATTCTTGAAGTTTCAGCTGGTTGATTCTGGAGATATCTTCCAACCAACCCCGCCGCATTTCTCTTGAAATACCATTTGGGTTAGAAATATAAAGAACCGGATCGCCGCTACCACGAAACTTTACTCCTTGATATTTTGATGGAAGAAATCCGCTGCCCCAGTAGAAGTCGTAAAAGATCTGCCCGCACGAGGTTCCTTTGCTGATCGATGTCATTACGACGAACGATGGCAAACTGTCACTCTCTGCCCCGAGTCCATAAGTCAGCCAGGCACCAAGTGTCGGACGCCCAGGGAGTTCCGCACCGCTGAGCAAGAACTGAATTGCTGGCGCGTGATTCACGGCATCGGTGTGCATGCTTTTCACGAAACACAACTTGTCTGCGACTTGAGCAATGTGCGGAAGAAAGTCACTCACCCAGGCTCCGCTTTCTCCATGTTGCTTGAACGGCTCGACAGGAGCGAGCATCAGTTTCCCATCCGCTTTGCCAGTCATTGTGCTGAATCGTTTACCTTCCGCGTAACCATCTGGAAGGGGCTTGCCATGCAATTCCTGAAGCTTGGGCTTATAGTCGAAGAGATCAACGTGCGTCGGCGCCCCATTTTGAAACAGGTAAATAATTCGCTTCGCCTTCGGCGCAATATGTGGAAGCGATGGCAGACCACCCAATGATTCGGAGGATGCAAAACCATCACGTTCAAGAAGTGATGCCAACGCAACGGTTCCTATCCCGGTTGCCGTTTTCCCGAAGAACTCACGACGAGTGACGTGCTGTCGGTTTTGATAAAGTGGGTCCATTGTGGATTCGCCTCTTCAGGCTTCGAGTTGAAATTGAAGATCACTCAGTTTTCGAGTCAGCTATTGTGATTGCCTTACTCTTTCGTCAACGCTTCATCGAAGTTGAAAATCGCCAGGCACAGGGAAGTCCAACTCGCATGTTCAATCAGATCCAGGGATTCATCTCGCTTTGATTCTCCCAGAGAGAGGAGTTCTTTGGCGTAATCTTGATTCACCTGATATTGAGATTCTGAACGTTTGATACCGCCGAGTAAAATTTTCTGTTCGGCATCACTTGAGTTGCGCGAGAGGACTCGCTGAAAAATGAAATTCAGTCGACCTTGGTCTGATTTGACCTCGACTTTCAGAGCTTGTTTAGCGAGTACCCGTGCAGCTTCTACGTAAGTCACATCGTTGAATGTTCGCAATGCGTGTAGCGGCGTGTTCGTTCGGAATGCTTTGACGGTACACGTCTGACGTGTCGCGTTATCGAAGAAGATTGTCGGTCCGATAATGCGCCTCCAAAAGACGTACAAGCTGCGGCGATAAAGATCCTCTCCATGATTCTGTAAATATTTCTTTTTGCCAAACGTCGCTTCTTCCCAAATCCCAGGGGGTTGGTAAACATTCACAGACGGTCCGCCAGATTTCTTTGTGAGAAGTCCACTGACCGCTAATGCCTGATCGCGGATCATCCATGAAGGAAGTCGGTAGCGCGGGGCACGTGCTAACAGACGATTCACAGGGTCGCGTTCAACTAACTCTGGGGTCACTTTGGACGATTGTCGGTAAGTGTGACTCATTACCATTTGTTTGATGAGATGTTTGACGTCCCAGCCAGAATCACGAAAATCGGCAGCAAGCCAATTCAGTAAATCCTTATGGACCGGAATTTCCCCTTGAACTCCGAAATCGTTCGTTGTTTTGACCAATCCGATCCCAAAAACTTGCTGCCAGAATCGGTTCACGACGACTCGTGCTGTCAACGGATTTTCATCCGAGACAATCCACTTTGCTAATCCAAGTCGATTTCTGGAAGTCTCTTCAGCAAGCCGCGGGAGACTCTCCGGGACCGCCGCCAATACTTCTTCACCAGGAGCTGTGTAGAGTCCTCGATTGAGCATGAAAGACTGTCGTGGTTCCTTGAGATCCTCCATGACCATGACCTTCGCGACTTTCCCACGTGCCGAGTTCAACCGATTCTCCGCGCCCTTCACTGTCTCGGAGAGTTTTACAAATTCTGCGTCTTTTGCTTGATATGCATCGCGGATCGTTTTCTTCTGCTCATCATTACGTTTTTCAATGGGAGTCAAAAGAGCTAATTGCAGTGCTTCATTCTTGTCCTCTTTCAATTTCGGATTGGGCAAACTCGTTACGGACAAACGAAATCGGCCAAGGTTATGATTGACGTGTGGGGAATCGTGATGCAGAACAATTCTCAGTTCACTCTCAGCAGTGAAACTGACAGGCTGAGCAAACCGAAACAGGGCTGCATGGTCTCGATCAAACGGCTTGCCTTCATAGACCGCCCAGCCTGACTTTGAATCGTCATCAAACGCGTTTGTTATTTTGAGGTTACCTTGTTCAAATGTTGCATCTGCTGATGCAATTTTAATCGGTTCATCTTTGCCGTTACCGAGATGGAAGACGTCGACCTCAGTTAAGACAAAATTGCCACTGTTTGAACGAGCCAATCCGCCTTTGAAATGCGATTCGTGTCGCAGAGCATCAAGCCGCAATCCAGTGATGAGTCCTGCTGGCACCTTGGTCGTTATCGAGTACGTATCGTTTGCGGGATTTGGGCCGGTGGCGAAAATTGAAAGATCATCCAGTTGCTCCAACTGCTGATGTTCAGCTGACAGCGAACTCGCTACGAGGCTGGTCCAGATGGTCGACTCTTTGAGCGTCTCGAATTTTTCCTGTTCCCATTCCGCTTGTTTTTTTGCCAGCAGTTGAACACGGGCGTTCAGCGCTTCTCGGGAGACCTGCAATTCAGACTCGAAGTTTGAAATTTGTTGAGTCTGTTCGGGAGTCGGTGAGGCGAGAATCGGTTTTGTCTGTGGGTCACGACCGGCACCTGTTACTGGTGTTTGATTAAAGAACGCAAAGAGGCTGTAGTAGTCTTTTTGCAAAAGTGCATCGAACTTATGGTCGTGGCAGCGACAGCAATTGAACGTCAAGCCGAGCCATAGAGTTCCGGTCGTCTCCGCCATATCCATAACGTAATCGACTCGGTTCTCTTCGGCGATGCGTCCTCCTTCGCCATTGATCATATGGTTGCGGCAAAATCCGGTCGCGAGTTTCTGTTCATACGTTGCATCTGGAAGCAAATCCCCTGCAAGTTGCGAAATTGTGAACTCGTCATAGGGCATGTTGTTATTGAAAGCACCAACGACCCAGTCGCGCCACGGCCACATCGTTCGCTCTCCGTCCCCTTGATAGCCATTCGTGTCGGCATAGCGCGCCGCGTCGAGCCAGTCCCATGCCATCCTTTCGCCGTACGCCGGAGAGGCAAGAAGTCTGTCAACCAGTTTTTCGTATGCACCCTCAGAATCATCCGCAAGAAACGCTGCGACTTCATCCGGTGTCGGAGGGAGTCCAGTTAAGTCGAGCGTGACTCGTCGAATCAATGTCGACTTTACCGCTTCCGGAGGAGGTTGGAGTTTTTCACTCACAAGTTTTCGTCTAATAAATGCATCAACTGGATTATGAATCGGTAGTGCTGCCGTCCCGGTCACCTTAGGGATTTCAGGAGAGACAATCGGCGTCCACGACCAGTGCTGCCCCCAGTCGGCTCCTTGATCAATCCAATCTCCGAGCAACTTGATTTGCTTTGCCGACAAAATTCGATTCGAATCCACCGGAGGCATTCTCAGATCTTCATCTGTCGTACTGACTCTTAAAAAGAGTTCGCTTTTCTGTCGGTCTCCAGCTTTAATCGCCTCCAATGCTCCAGCGTGTTCATCTAATCGTAAATCTGCTTGCCGCTGCTCTGCATCAGGTCCGTGACAATGAAAACAGTTTTCTGAAAGAATCGGACGAATGTCCCGATTGAAATCAATCTTCTCTGCAGAGAGACTAACAGGAACACTCACGAACAAGATGAACAATGAGAAAGAAAACCAACGCATCTTGATTTCCTGAGGAGTGAGTATTTAAATTGGTGGGATCACTGAATCAAATCGGTGGGACGCCGCTTATTGTATCACACATGAGTTCGCGAGACGAAGTGGAATTTTTTCATTGACCCGTTGCAGATGTAAAAAATAAAGAGTGAGCAATTCATATTCTTTCTGAAACCATCTCGAAGGGATACTCAGTGTGTGTTGGTGCTTTGACATGAGCATGAAATCAAAGGAAGAATTCGTCAAAGAACACTCATTCTCATAAATGGTGTTCAGTGGCCAAAAGATGAATGTCGCACGCGATAAACAGACTCGAGAGCCGACTCCCTTCTTGAAGTGATACGAACTTATTACTGTATCAGTCGCTGTAGTGCCGTCTTCAAGAAAGGCGACGAAGTAGATTGCAACTGATTTTAAAGGCCATTTCTGGTCAGGAGTATTCGATGGATTCACTGATGAGCAAACCGATACTTGTTTTAACTTTTCTCTTCGGATTTGTCCTGTTCGATGGTTTCGCAATATCTTCTATCTCTGCGGACGACATCATCGAAATCGGATCACGACGAGAATTATTTATTGACGATGTAATGATCGACCGACTCGACAATGCGCAGCGTCGCTTGCACCATCCAGTTGCTCGGGACATTTCAATTGTTCACGATTCTGAGTGGGAAGGAGCCGGTAGCGGATACCACACTGTGATTCAAGATGGGGACTTGTACAGAATGTATTATCGAGGTTCAGCTCTCGGTGTTACAGATGGGAAATTGAAGATCGGTAAGCAGGTTTATTGCTATGCTGAAAGTACCGATGGAATCACCTTTGTGAAACCTAATCTTGGATCGATTGAGTACGGTGGATCAAAAAGCAACAACATCTTCTGGGATGGAGTAGGTGCACACAATTTCGCTCCGTTCCTCGATACCAACCCGGATTGTTTCCCAGAAGCTCGATTCAAGGCATTGGGGGGACTCGCAAGCGAGGGTGGATTGTTTGCGTTTCAATCCAGGGATGGAATTCGCTGGGAGTTAATGCAGAAGGAACCAGTGGTGACCGAAGGAGCGTTCGATTCTCAGAATCTCGCCTTCTGGGATGCGACCGCTGGCAAGTATCGGGCCTATTTCCGAACGTTCACAGAAGGAGTCACAACCGGTAAAGTTTGGAAGCCTGCTGGATTTCGCGCGATTCGCACTGCTTCTTCCTCTGACTTCCTG
>JAJDEL010000479.1 GCA_029259835.1 Planctomicrobium sp.
CCTGATGTGTGAACGTGCTGCCAGAATCTGGGAATGTGATGCCAGCGAAGTCCGGTACGAAGACGATGCGCACATCACAGGTCCAGATGGAAAACGAATTTCATTTCAGGATTTGGCAAGCAAAATTGTTGAGAGCGGCGAGTCAATTACAGTTTCCGCAAGCGTCAACGCTCCGGCAAACAGCAACGCTTTTGGAGTTCATTGTGCAGATGTTGAAGTCGATCCGGAAACTGGAAAAGTGACGATCCTGCGTTACACGTCCGCACAGGATGTTGGGACAGCCATTCACCCGGCATACGTCGAAGGTCAAATGCAGGGAGGAGCAGTTCAGGGAATCGGCTGGGGACTCAACGAAGAGTACGTCTACAACAAAGACGGCCTGTTGATGAACGCGAACTTCCTCGATTACCGAATGCCAACCTGTTACGACCTGCCGAATATCGAAACAATCATTGTCGAAGTTCACAATCCCGATCACCCTTACGGAGTGCGTGGAGTCGGCGAAGTTCCAATCTGCCCGCCACCAGCGACTCTCAACGCTGCGATTAGCAATGCAATCGGGCAGCACATGTACGAACTTCCGATGTCGCCGCCAAAAGTGCTGCACGAAATCTTGAAAAACTAGAATTGAAGATGTCACGTTCGCCGTACAATTTAAGTGTACCACAAAATGTTATTGCGCAACTCCGCAGCTATTTCAGCAAATGTTTCTGAGTTTCCGGAACCCGGTCGTAGCGTAGTTCGCCGCCGATGAGCCGCATCAAGGATCGTGGCCGCCCCGGCTTTGGTTTCTTGAAAAGATAGTCATTCTTGGGGACTTTAAATTTCGGAAATTGTTTCTCCATCGCTTGGAACTTCGCTAACATCTCTTTGACGATATCCGGATGATCGTCAGCGACATTCTTTTGCTCGCCGCGATCATTGTCGAGATCGAAGAGCATCATCGCTTGCGGCTTGTCACCGGTCGTCAGTCCTGGATGCGCTGAAGGAGGTGATTGCTCGTAAGGGGCGAGGAGGATCACACCATCTGGTCCGCGCGGGTCGATATAATTCTCTAGCTCTTCTTGTGACAACCGATGAAAGTGACGCGGGCCAGGACTGCGCACATGCAACTTCCATTTGCCGGACCGGATCGTCGCAAGATTAGCTCCATGCATTCCGTAGATTGCATCGTGCGGACTCCTTGCGTCTGAACTTTGCAGTAGCGGCATCATGTTGCGACCATCAATCTTTCGGTCATCCGGACCATCAACACCCGTCAGAGCGGCAATCGTTGGGAGCATATCAATCGTAGCTGCCGGGGCATCATTGCTCACACCAGCAGGGATCGTTCCTGGCAACCGGGCAATCATCGGCACGCGCAAGCCCCCTTCCCAGGTCTTGCTTTTCATTCCACGCAATCCACCTGTTGAACCACCATACCAGGGACCATTGTCCGAAGTGAAAATGACCAGTGTGTTCTCATCGATTTTCAGATCCTTGAGAGCTTGCAAAATACGACCGACTTCGGAATCGAGTTCTGCGATGACATCTGCGTAGAGGTCATTACGAGTTGTTGGCGTGTAGAAATTGTTCGAAGCCGCCAACGGCTTGTGCGGCATCGCGTGCGGCAAGTAGAGGAAGAACGGTTTGTCCTTGTTAGTTGTAATGAACTCAATCGCTTTTGCAGTGTATCGCTGCGTCAATGTCGCCTGAACCACCGGATATTCGACGACCTTTTCATTATGAACAAGCTGCACAGGGAACATATCGTTTGAGTAAAGAATCCCAAGGTATTCATCAAACCCTTGCGTGCGCGGTAACCACTGCTCCTGATGTCCAAGATGCCACTTCCCGTACGCGGCGGTCGCGTAGCCCTTTTCTTTAAGTAATTCGGCAATCGTGATTTCTGACTGCGGCAGCCCGAAATTGTTCACGCCAGCATCCGGTGCCGGATTGCGAACAACCTTATGCCGAAATGGATACCGTCCGGTCAGAATGGTCCCGCGTGATGGTGCACAGTAAGGAGTCGGAACGTAAAAGCTCGTCAGCTTCGCCCCTTCCGCAGCCATCCGGTCTAAATTCGGCGTTTTGAAAGGAGAGTCTTCCGAGAAGCAGGCGACGTCTCCATAACCGAGGTCATCCGCAAAGATGATGATGACGTTTGGCGACGCATCTTGAGCGTTTGCGTTTTGAATAGAAATCGCAACCGTGAAAAGAGCGAAGAACAAGAAAGAGGAGCGTGCAAAACGATTCATCAATTCACCGAGCTAACGAACTTTGAAATAGATCAACGTGTTCGCGCGATGCTACTACGTTTTGCCAGACATTTTAAGTGTCCGGCTAACTTGCACGCAAAACTCTACAGGTTTTCTGGAACCATCCGAGACAAGGCCGCGGAGACGTGTCAGTATGCTATCTAAGTCTCGAACATTTTGGGCACTAATATGTAAAACAGGACACCCAACGCAAGACTTGCAAAACCCAAAGAGGGAACGTAGTGCATAGGAACGGTGCCGAACACGACTCCAAACAGAACGAAAGTGGCGATAATTGAAATGCAATAACCACCAGAGAAAGCTACAGAACCTAGCAACAAGCTGTGACGAGTCGCCCGGTAATTCAGATGCCCCCAAGCAACTCCAATGAGTGGAATTGAAATCAACGCAATCCACGCTAAAAAAGGAACGTGCAACTCACCTGAAGGAGAAAGCCCGTCTATTTTCATCTGATTATTGACGTAAGTAAGTCCAATCATTGGTACACCAATGAGGAATGCATGAAGAGAAAAAATATATACATGCAGGAAGACAAAGCACCGTTTCGAGAGCTTTTCGGTCTCTCTGACAGGTGTTTGATCATCAGTTTGTATCTGCTCGGTCATCATGCAATGTCATTCTGGACACAGGTGACTCAATGGTACAAGCTGAATCAGCAACCGACTACGGCAAACGCGTGACGCCCATTAAGTAACGGTCGCATTCTCGAGCGGCTTCGCGGCCTTCGTGGATGGCCCAGACGATGAGGCTTTGACCGCGTCGGCAATCCCCGGCAGCGAAGACTCCTTCGATGCTGGTCGCGTATTTGCCGTACTCCGCTTGGTAGTTACTGCGCCCGTCGGTGCTAATTTCGAGTTGTTCGGCGATCTTCTGCTCAGGACCACGGAAGCCGAGGGCAAGGAAACAGAGATCGGCAGGCCATTCCTTTTCACTTCCTTCCACGACAGTAAATGGGGCACCGCTTGGAGATGGTTTCGACCAGTCGACTTGCTCCGTGCGAATCGCTTTCAGGTTGCCATTCCCGTCGCCGATGAACTCGGACGTTTGAATCGCGTACTCGCGGGGATCATTCGTGAGAGTTTTGTTCGGGTCTTTGGAATAATCAAAGACGGCAGCCGCTTCAGCGTGACCGTAGTCTGTGCGAAAGATTTTCGGCCATTGCGGCCAGGGGTTATTGGCCGCACGTTCGTTGGGTGATTGCGGAACAATCTCGAAGTTGACGAGACTCTTACAGCCGTGACGCAAACTTGTGCCGAGGCAATCGTTACCTGTATCTCCACCACCGATGACGATCACATGCTTGTCTTTCGCGGAGATGTAGTTGCCATCGGCGAGTTCTGAATCGAGGAGACTCTTCGTGTTTTTGTGCAGAAACTCCATTGCAAAGTGAATTCCATTCAGATCGCGACCGGGCGTCTTCGCAAAGAAATCGTTCGGAACAGTTGACCCCGTTGAAAGAATCACAGCATCAAACTGATCCATGAGTTCTTTAGAGTGAATGTCGGTTCCGATTTCCGTGTTGACGACGAAATTGACCCCTTCCTCTTTGAGCAGTTCAATCCGTCGCTCAATCGTCCACTTTTCCAGTTTCATATTCGGGATGCCGTACATCAACAGCCCGCCAATGCGGTCGGAGCGTTCGTAGACCGTGCAACTGTGTCCAGCGCTGTTGAGTTGTGCCGCGGCAGCTAACCCTGCTGGACCTGAACCGACGATCGCGACTTTTTTACCGGTTCGCTTTGACGGTGGGTTCGCTCTGACCCAGCCTTCATCGAAGCCACGGTCGATGATATTTCGCTCAATAGTTTTGATTGCGACCGGAGGATCATTGATGCCGAGGGTGCAGGAACCTTCGCATGGTGCCGGGCAAACGCGACCGGTGAACTCCGGGAAGTTGTTCGTCTTGTGTAACCGGTCCAGGGCTTCTTCCCAGTCGTTGTGATAGACCAGATCGTTCCATTCCGGAATCAAATTGTGCAACGGACAACCAGCAGCCATGCCACCGAGCATGTCGCCCGTATGGCAGAACGGAATTCCGCAGTCCATGCACCGCGCACCTTGATCCGTGAGGACTTGTAACTCGATCGGATTAGCGAATTCGTTCCAGTCGCCCAGCCGCTCCTGCGGTGATCTTTCGGTCGCAGTTTCACGTGCGAACTCTTTGAATCCGGTTGGCTTACCCATCTTTTGGTCTAGTGGCTAGGGTTGAGGGTCTAGTGTAAAAAAGAAAGCGGGTTTGCCGTACACTTGAAGTGTACGGCAAATTGTTGTGATTTTGTCTAAACTTGATTTGCAGATGTTTCGCTGGCTTCGTTCTCAAGTGCCAGTTCTTGCATGACGCGTTTGTAATCGCGAGGCATCACTTTAACGAACTGACCGAGGCTGGTATCCCAGCTGTCCAGGATTTCCGCAGCGCGGGTTGAGCCGGTGTAATTCTGGTGCTTCTTGATGAACTCTTTCAGTTCGGCGATTTCGTTGGCTTCTTCGAGGTCATCGAGATCGACCAATTCGCGGTTGCAGTTCTCCAGGAGTTGTTTGTTTGGATCCCAGACATAGGCGATGCCTCCGGACATGCCAGCGGCGAAGTTGCGACCGGTCTCGCCGAGAATAATCGCTTTGCCACCGGTCATGTACTCGCAACCATGATCGCCGACACCTTCGACGACTGCTGTCGCTCCGGAGTTACGAACGCAGAATCGCTCGGCAGCGATGCCACGGAAGAAAGCTTCTCCAGACGTTGCCCCGTACAAGCCAACGTTTCCGATGATAAGGTTCTCTTCAGCCTTAAAACTGCTGTTTGCCGGTGGATAAACAATCAACTTGCCTCCTGAAAGACCTTTGCCGCAGTAGTCGTTGCCGTCGCCAATGACTTCGATAGTGACGCCATTGACGAGCCACGCTCCGACCGATTGACCTGCCGAACCGCGACAGGTGAGGTGAATCGTATCTTCCGGCAACCCTTTGGATTTCCAAACTTTGGAAACCTCATGGCTGAGCGATGTTCCGAACGCCCGGTCAATGTTTTGAATGTCGACATCAAGGTGAATCTTCTCGCCTTTTTGGATCGCATCAAGGCATTGCGGGATGAGAATCGCCTGATCGAGCGTTTCCAGCAGTTCATGTTTTTGTTCATGCTGGCAATAGGTCCC
>JAJDEL010000480.1 GCA_029259835.1 Planctomicrobium sp.
CCGATTTTCTCATGCCAGACACGAAACTGGTTCTCGCCTTCGGGCAAGTTTTTAATCGTAAACTTTCCATCTTTGTCTGAAACAGCCGCGTAAGGATGATCCACGACTACCCACCACGCTTTCATCCAGGGATGAATATCACACTTCACTTCGACATACGGAGCCACTGGCTCGGCAAGCGGCATTTTTACTTCCACACCTGTTCGGTCATTAGGCTGAACAATAAAATTCACAGCGGAATTCGCAAACGGAGTGACGTGGACATTGTGAGCGACGGCATCGCTTGACCTGCACACAATTGTCTGGTCAGTACGGACAATTTGCATGTGCGGAAAGAAGTTGCACCCTTTCTGGTCGAACTCTACAGTCTTCTCTTTACTCGATGTAAAATCTGGATGAATCGTCTTCGCACGACGCATGTAAACGACAATGTTTGCGATTCCTTTGTTCTCTGCATTAAACGCCCTGGCATCGTCAGGGACATCGTTCGCGGCGCAAACCGCGGCGTCCTTGGCGTTCGCATCCCCTTTGGCAACAAGAGGAACAGCGGCAGGAACGTCTCCTTCCAAAATGAATTGTCCCGAAATCGACCCCCACTTGGCAGCTTGAGCAGCATCACAAAACAGAGACCCGCAAAGCGTCAACAGGGCCAAGGCAACATAATTCAATTTCAACATTCTCAATAACCTCCAAAATAATACTTGATGGGTTGCCCGCAATGGCATCCGAGTCTTGCAGACAAATTTTCAGGTGGGCTGTCCGGTCCCTGACAGCCACATTTTAGACAATCATTCCACAGTTAACGACTGTTTTCACGAATTCTCTCGCAGATGGGCGAACGTAAGTGATGCCACACACTTCAACTGTGCGGCAAAAACCTTAATTCTCCGAAGAATTGATGTGAATCGGGTGTGGACTTGGCAACATGGTTCCCTGCTCGGTTTCGACCTGTTCTTCGAGTTCTCGAATCACTTCTGGATCGAGAACGTGCTCAATCTGATCGGCATCGCGGTCGACATGACTCGGAGCGATCTCCGCATAAGTAATGAGATACTGCTCCCAAAGCCGATGGTCCCGTGTCGCTCGACGAGCCAGAACGGCTCCCTCTGGAGTTAACAGTAGGACACCTTGCGGTGGCAAACTCACTAATGAATCTCGCTGGGCGCGCCGAATCAGTTGATCCACGCGCGTTCGCGTCCAACTCCGCATCTTCAATAAGTCAACAATAGAAATTCGATGCGAGAGCAGGAATTGGTCCGACAGTTGTTTGCCCTCCGCTTTCCCTTCCGCGACTTCATAAATCGCACGCAACAAATCTCGTTCACCGGTACGATGCTGAAGTTTGAAATGTTCAACCCATTTCCAGATCACCCCACGTCGACGTCCAAAGAAAAGGCTCAACAGAAAGAACGCTGTCCCCACCAAAACAATCACAGCCCCTGCCGCAATTTTAGCAAACACTGCGCTCGCGACTGTTCCAATCGCTGCGGCGAGTCCACCGACTATGGCGGCGATCCAGGTCATCGAACGAATATCATCCGTCCAGAATCTTGCGGACGCAGGCGGGATAATCAGGATCGCCACGACCAACAACAACCCGACTGATTGCATTCCCAAAATCGTCACCGAAACGACTAGCCCTGTCAGCAGCGAGTCGAGCCAGAAAACTTTCCAGCCAAGTGCAGCAGCAAAGTCTTCATCGAAACAAAGGAGACAAAGTTCCTTAAACAACAGTGTTGTGACAGCAATCAAAACGACCGCCGCAATCGCAAACAACCAAACATCACTCGCGACTAGAGAAGCCGTTTTCCCGGAAAGGAAATCTTTCAAACCAGCCGAACTCCCAGTCGGAATCCGTTGAACAATCGTCAACAATGCGGTTCCAGCTCCGTAGAACAAACTCAAAACAATCGCCATTGCAGCGTCAGGCTTGATCCTGGAATAGCGATCAATCAGCATCACGCAAACGGCCCCTGTCAATCCGGCAACAAAAGCTCCCAACAATAAAATCGGCACGTTTTTCCCAGAACCAGGGCTGTAAAGTTCGGTCAAGATGAAAGCCATAGCAATCCCAGGCAATGCAGAATGCCCGACAACATCACCGACCAAGGATCGCTTGCGTAGCAACATGAACACGCCCACGATTCCCCCGCAGACTCCTAGTAATGTTGTCCCTAACAAAACGACTCGCGTGTTGTAGTCTTTGAGAAGTACAACTCGGATGAACTGTTCACTAAGACGACTTTCTGCCGCAAACAGAGATTCCCCAAGGCCAATCAATAAAATGATGGCGAGAGCAAAGCAGAACGTCAGCTTGGGAATGCCCATCAGTCCCGTTCCGCGATTCGTGCACCGACTTGATCGAGCAGTGACAGTTTTCCACCGAACGTCCGCCGCAAGTTTTCCGTCGTGAAGACGGACTCAGTGCGACCTGCTGCGACCAATCGCATATTCAACAACAACACATGATCGAAGTATTCGGTCACTGTCTGCAAATCGTGATGCACAACCAGAGCCGTCTTTCCTTCCGAACGAAGACCATGCAGAATGGCGACAATCGCTCGTTCCGTGGAAGCATCGACCCCCGCGAACGGTTCGTCCATTAAAAACAGATCCGCATCCTGAGCCAGCGCGCGTGCCAAAAAGACTCGCTGCTGTTGTCCGCCGGAAAGTTGACGAATCTGGCGCCGGGCAAAGTTCTCCATCCCGACTCGCTCAAGTGCCTCCATAGCCCGTTCACGGTATTTTTTTGAAACAGGCATGCACCAGCCAATCCGCCGATACAGTCCCATCGCCGCAACATCAAGTGCACTCACGGGGAAGTCCCAATCAACGCCGGTTCGTTGGGGAACATACGCAACCCGATCTCGAACTTCAGAATACTTTTTCCCGAAGAATCGAACCTCACCAGAGACCTTCGGAACCAACTCCAAAGCCGCCTTGATCAGCGTGCTTTTCCCTGCCCCGTTTGGACCAATCACCGCAATGAGATGTCCCGGCGACGCGGCAAAATCAATATCCCAAATGACAGGTCGCCGCTGATAAGCAACCGTCATATCATGAATCGAAAGCGGCGACGAATCACTATGATTCGCATCGGTTGTCTCTGCTAAAACGGACATTTTGAAATTGAAATTCACACTAAAAACTATAAGGATGTGCAAGCTTTTCGAGCAACTCTTTGATTGTAGCTAATGCTAAACATTCAGTCATCTCCGGTCATCCAGAATCTTTTCAAG
>JAJDEL010000049.1 GCA_029259835.1 Planctomicrobium sp.
GCCGCAAATACTATAAAAGATCTCTAAGTTCACAAGTCGCTGCAGTTTCATCCAAAACCGGTGGAATTCAAAATGGTTCTTCAGCAAGTTTGGTAAAGCAAACTTCTGAACCGACCTGGCTCGAAGACTTCTTATATCACCGTTCATATGATCGGCTGTTGAAATGAAGTACACGCAAACTTCTGGTAAAATGAATCGCCGTCGCCTGTTGCAACAAGCTTCGGCTGCCATCGCAGCCCCTCTTTTGCTCGGCAGCGTTTCCGCAGCTGAGGTTGGCAATCAACCATTCAGTGCTCAGGGTCTCAACGGCTGCCAATTACTAGCCGGCGCACAATTCTATGTTGGAATTGACAACAAGGGACTTTGGCCCAACCTGACCAAACTGCCGAATGGCGAAATCGCGGCTGCCATATACAACCACCCCAGCCATGGTTACGGGGACAACAGCGATGTTGAACTTTGGATATCTAACGATGGAGGCATTAACTGGACTTTTCGCAGCAAGATTTCAAGTCATACCGAGGAACCTCAAGGCATTCGCATGAACCACGCTGTCGGATTGAATGCCGACGACCATCTGGTCGCTCTGGTAAGTGGCTACCGTCAGGGACAGAAACTCCCCATGCTTAAACTGCAACGCTGCATCTCGAAAGACCACGGCAAAACTTGGGATCGCCAACTATTGGGCATCGACATCGTTCCCCACGGCGATATTTTCATGTTACCCAACGGTCATCTTGTCTGCCCCGCCTATCGCAAATTAGACGATCGTCTCGGACATTTTCGAGCCAGCGTTATTTTCAGTGATGACGGTGGTAAAACGTGGGGCGATGAACAGGTCACCGTCGATGATGTCAACGAGTCGCACCTCATTCGCCGATTGGATGGCACATGGTCGGCTGTCGGTCGTACAAAGTGCCGCGACCGAATGGACAGTGCTCTGCCGCATGGCAGTGGAGAAATTTTCATCAAATCGACAGACGAGGGTAAAACCTGGTCGGAGCCGAAACTGATCTCTCCACAAGGCCAGGAGAATGCCCATCTCCTCGAATTGAAAGATGGTCGACTGCTTTGCTCTTTCACCAGCCGTATTCCCGGCCTCTTCGGAGTGGTTATGAGAATGAGCAGCGACGGTGGGGCAACCTGGTCCCTGCCTGTCGTCTTGATCTCCACCCCCGCACGCGACTGGCACAAGACCGACTGCGGTTATCCATCGAGCATTCAACTCGAAGATGGCTCAATCGTCACCGCCTACTACTTTGGCCCCAAGCGTCCCGAATGGGCTGCTTATGGCCTCCCCTGGCATCAACGCTACCACATGGGTATTGCGAAATGGAATTTATCTCTCTGGCCTGACAGCGCCCCGATGAAAAAACGAAACCAATAAAACAGATCGCCCAGTCCAGCATCTGCTTACTGCTGTCATGTTGAGTTTAATGCCCGAGGACGGCACACACACATCATAAATTTAGGGCGGGTTTCCAACTCCACGATTGAAAGCGACACATCTGGCAGATCCTGCGTCCCTCGAAGCCTTCCGGGTAACGGTCTTTAGTGAGCGTTTTCTCTGTGAAGAAAGGTTCGTTGGCGATTACTGGCAGGTTAGAGCCGGAGAGAGTCAACGTTTGAGGCGATCGCTTCTTCCTTGTCGCCAGATAGAGGCTTCGCAGTCCATTCAGGAACTGTCCCGGACCGACCGTTTTGCCTGCAATCTTAATCGATGAAGGGATCGACTGCTCGTTGTCGATCGCACGATCGATGAGACGCAAAGACTTGAGCAACTCTGCGGAGTGAACGTCGCCTTGCTCGGGTTTATCGGGGATCGGTGAAGTTGGGCCAATCAAGTTTCGCATGAAGACCTTTTCCGGCAACGCACCTTTCTCGTGGTAGACCCTCAGGACTCGGACAAGCATGCCGAACGCTTCCGCTGGTGATACCGACAACGTGTCGCTGACATAGGCATCCAGGCGATTGCTGAGTAATGCACAGACTTCGTCGAGTTCCCGCAGGCTCAGCCACTGTCCCTGGTTATCGCGGAAGCCTCTGCGATACTCTGAAAACGATGTGAATGCAGCTCGCTCGGCGTAGTATTTGATAATGCGTTTGAATAAGTCGAAACCCTTCTCGTATTTCGCCTTGGGAAGCAGGTCCAGATAGTGCGGGTGCTCCTCGTAGTAGAGGTCGTCCTCGCGGTAGATGTTCGGCTTCGGATGTTCGAACGGAAACACAGCGTAGGTTTTGTAGGAATGCTGAAAAGCCCTGATTAGAGTGTTTTTCTGCCCCTTAAGCTTCTCCGCGAATCGGTCGAACTTGATCCGGTAATACTTTTCCTTTTCCTGATAGTGGCCTTCCGCTTCCGGCTTCAGCCCAGCGTTGAAGAAACGTTCCACTCCCATCGCGCTCTCGCAGCTTGGAACGAAACTATTGCAGTACCATACCGCCCCGTGACCTCGTGTCGGTACAGTCAGATATCCGATCGTCGGCAGGCCGGCCTGGCAACTGGCGAAGATTGACTGCGGAGCTTTGTTGAACTCCGTCGTGTAGTAAACGGGGCGTCGCCCGAATAGCTCCTCGACAACTCTGAGTCCCGGAAGTTCGTTTCTGGTCCATTCAGAAGTGCCATCGCGCCAGTTCATCTTCTCCAGATACCCGGCCATGAACGGCTCTGCTCCATGATGATTGCAGTGAAAGCCAATCTCGTGGCTCATCAGCGTTTCGACCACGTCCAGCCGGCCGTGGTGTTTCAGCGCTCGGGCGTAATCGCCGGTCAGGTGGAAGTTGCCGATCAATCCTTCTTTGGTCAGGAACTCGGCGAGCGCTTTGATGTGGTCGAAATCCTTCGGCTCATCTGCCACTTCAGTCGCGAACGAGAGGATGACCTGCGTGGTTGGCTTCGTCACTTCATCCGCATCCAGAAACGTGGACTGGAAGTTGTAGAGAACCGGTAAGGCAGCGGACGTCGTCAGAAATTGTCTACGTGTAGTCATCGTGTTTCCCAAATTATTTAGTTGGCCGGCAGTGCGACGACCCTTCACCGAGGAGTTTCGACAGACTCGATTCGATCGACTCATCCCATATCGTATACCCCTGCTCGGTAAGGTGCAGCAGATCGGGCATCATCCCGCGAGTCAGCTCACCATTATTGCTCATAAACTTTGGGCCGATGTCGAGATAGTGAACGTGGTCGCCATCGGCCAGTTTAGAAAAGATCGCGTTGGTCTTTGCGTTCACCCGACGCCGCTCGTCGTCGTTCGCGCAACCTCAGGTTGATTGATCTGGGCGCCGAATGCGCCGACCGGCGCCTAAACAATTACGAAAAGCGTTCAGAACAAACACGCTTGGCGTGCGCCGCGAGGAAAAATCGCCAATAAAAGCACCTTCATTGCGGGCAGCTTACTTCGCAACTGGTTGATGATCATCGTCACACCATCGGCGATTTGTTCGGGCGTGTTGTCGCGCGAGTTATTCGTACCAATCATTACGACAGCGGCTTTAGGCGAGATGCCTTTGACGTTGCCGTTGTTCAGACGCCAGATCACGTGCTGAGTCCGATCGCCACCGATTCCTAGATTGGCGGCGTTTCGTTTGCCGTAGAATTTGTCCCAGACCTTTGGGCCGCGGCTCTCCCAGCCGCTTGTGATCGAATCGCCAATGAAAATCAGATCGACGTTGCCTTCGCTGACGCGATCATTGATACGCAGATGCCGTCCCATTTTGCCGCTCGAGCGAGGGACTGCTGGAGTCATCGCAGCGTGCGTGCCGTCAGGATTGACAATGCCATGAAACGTCAGCTGCTCTCCGAGCAGTGTTCTGAGCATCGGCAGGTCGTATTCCCGCAATGCGCCGAAGACCAGATTCGACTGCTGATTCCGCACGATTGGCGACTCAACGACCCCAGTCCACGAATCGATCAAACCTGAAATTCGCACGTCGCCAAACAGGTCAGGCTCCAGAGCAGCGGCGTGCAACGCAGGGATTGCGGCTTCGCCTGTTGCGATTAGATGTGGCTTGAGATTCTGGTTACCCGTCTCATGTCGCCACGCGCGAACGATTTGCCAAATGTCTTCGGCCCGCATGCCAACGTAAGTTTTCCCCAACAAACTCGCTGCGGCCGTGTCTTTCCAATCCGTGCCAAACATCTCATCAAAACTTCTAATTCTCCCCGTCTTTTTCGTCTCTCCCAGGCCGCGAAGGTCTACCGCGAGGACTTGCGTTTTCGATTGCTGGGCGAGTCGTTTCACTTCGCCCGAATCGATCGCCTCACGCATGCCGGCGCCGTGGAGAAAGATTGTAAAACCCTTTGAGTTCGCGCCACCCACGAGTTTGGCTGGTAGCTGAATTCCGGTCTCAGGCTTGACAATGTGACCGTTAGACACTGTCTGCATAATCGGTGTGGGCAAGTCCGCCAGCTTTCGGGCCCCAATCAACTCTCGCACTTTCGCCCGCAGCCGATCTCGATGTTCCGGCTTCGCGTTCTCTGCGCGTCGGTCAGCGAATGTCTTGTTCCAATCCGCGTTGAGTGCGAAAATCGTTCGTGCGCCCTGCAAATCCAACACGCGCCCACTTGGCGTTGCATTGAGTTTCTCCTCTGGTAGCAGCTCAAGTTCACCCTCGACAACCGGCGTATCCAAATCCAGTAGCCAACGTCGCATCCAGTTGGCCGCAGCGACGCGCATCTCAGTGGGGAATCCGTGCTTCGTGTTCGGTTCCACCAAATCGACTCGTTCGGGGAATCCCTGCCGCGTCGCGAAGCGCTTACCCTGACGAAACAGATGCCACGCGCCGTTGATGTCGAAGTAATCCTGCGTTGCAGCCATGATCAGAGTCGGCTTCGGCAAACGCATCAGGACGTAGTCGGCGTGGTCCATTCCGAACGCAAGTTGGCCGTGAATGTTTTGCTCAGCGTCTTGCGGGCCGATCGTGCTGATCAGACTTCGGAATCCCGTGAGATAGCATCCGGGCGCCGCTGCGGTGATCCGGTCGTCCAAAGCCATGAGGTAACTCGTGTTGGTCCCACCGCCCGATATTCCGGTGCAGCCAATCTTGTCGGTTATGATGTCGGGACGGCTTTGCAGGTAGTCGATCGCCCGCATGCCGTCCCAAATCATGGTTTGTGCAACGTTGCTGCCTAACAAATGACTCGCCTGGTTAATCAACGTATGTTGGACCGTGCTCGCATAGGGCTTGCCATCCTTGTCGAACAATTGCTTACGTTCGCCCTGGCCAATTGGGTCGTAGCAGAGGACCGCGCAACCACCTTTCACGATCACGATCGACGCCTGCTGATACAATTCTCGGTTCTTTGCGCTCGCGCTGTGGCCTGTCGGGTGGAGTACTACCGGAAACGGACCTTTGCCTTGCGGCAAGTAAAGCGTCGCGGTCACGTGCAGGCCTGGCTGCGATTCAAAGTAGAGTTTCTCAATGCGGTAGTCGTCCACCGTCAGTCGGCCAGTGACTTTCGCGTTGAGCGGAGTGTGCCTGGGAAACCCGCCAAGTTGGCGTACGAAAAATTCGCGCCGATTTTTTTGCCAAATTATAAGTTGTTCGTTCGTGAGCTTCTCAAAAGCAGCATCGCGACGATCGAGCGCAACGATCGCCTGTTGCTTCAGCCACGTTGCCATCATTTCTGTCTTCGGAACCCCTGGGGCGAGTTCGTCTGGAAGCACGTCGGATGACTGAGCAACACAGAAATTGAAAGGTAAAAGGTGAGTCAATATCGCGAATCCCAGAATCAAACG
The DNA here is from genome assembly GCA_029259835.1 of Planctomicrobium sp. GTDB lineage: Bacteria > Planctomycetota > Planctomycetia > Planctomycetales > Planctomycetaceae > Thalassoglobus. Next base: position 5,739 of record JAJDEL010000049.1, read on the forward strand.
AGTCATTATTTCTCCCTTTGTTCACCGATTTGCGACGTCCATTATGTGCTACCAGCTTCATTGGCAGTTAACGCCTAGCGTACGAGAGACACGTGAATTGATTGTACTTCGACTGACAGTCTTCTCGATCATTTTCATGCGAACAGATTTGAGTCTCTGAGGACCGAATTTCTTCGCATCTGTATCAGCATAGAAATCCAGAAAGGCAAGTGCGTTCTGGATGCATGAAATTTCTGATGTCTGCTGTCCAGATTTACGATAATAGGATTTAGTGAACTCTAACTAACGACGCTTCAGTTCGCTGATCGTAAGCTCTGGACGTTCATTTGTGCCAGATTGCGGGGCTTCACCCAGCACGAGATATTCAGAGATCTGCTTTTCATACTTCTCCTGGGCTTCAACGCTTCCGTACTTTCCCAAGTAGTACGATTTCCCCTTGATGCGGACACGTGCTCGCCCGGTCGATTTATGGAGAGTGAGAGACGGTATTCTGAGTCGTTTCGGCTTCATCTTGTGTGCCTTCCATAAGCTCGTTTTGGGAGTGTTACCCACTTTGCGAATGGAACAGACTCATCAGTCTGATTGGCGTGCTGCCGTAAACGTCTCTCTTGTATAGAGTTGTAAAAATGCACCCGGCTGGACTCGAACCAGCGACCTCATGCATGTCAAAGATGAGCACGCAACCTGAAACATTGTTTATTAGGCCATATTATCTTTTCGATGTATCCGAATTCCTTCCGAAAACTGGGTCAAATCGGATACAACTGTATCCGAAGCCAACCGGATACAAACCGAGAATTGAAAATGAATTGGTACAAGCAGCAGAAGAAATCAAGTAAGAAACTTGAACTTTCGTGGTGGCAACCCAAGGGCAGAAACGGAAGATGGCGAGGAGAGAAGAACGGCAAACGTAAAGTCTTCAACTATCCGAATACCAAGGTAGGATATGAAGCAGCTTTGCAAGATTGGTATCTGTATTTGAGACAACTGGACGGCGACCGAGAACACGCCAAAGAGTATAAGTATCACAGAACTGAATTGAATAAGTGTCTCAACTGGTACAACGATTATGGCGTTCCAGATGATGAAGAAGCAGCGTATCAACAACTTATACAATTTCTTGCTCGATTGGATGAAGCAGAGAAGCAACCAGAGCTTGTTTTCATTGATACCTTGATCCAAGGTTCAAAGACCATCAATGGAAAAAGAGATCGATCAGAGAATGCTTTCATCATGGCCTTTTGGGGCAAGAAAGATTTCGGCAGTGCAAACTGGGAATTGCCTTTGAGGTGGCAAGATAGGATTGCATTGCTGAAAAATGTTGCGCCTAAAAAACTTCCACAAACAATCGATTACTGGTTTGAAGCTTACCTGAACAGAGTTGAAAAACGTGGAGGAAAATTCATTAAGGAGCGATCCGCCAAAGATCGAAGATTGAAACTGACTCACTTCAAAGACTTTGCAAATTTGAAGGACCACATCACCACCATTGATGAGGCATACTTGGAAGATTATCACAGTACACTCGATGAGTTCGTAAGCCCCAAAACAAATCAAACTGTGAGTCGAACTACAAAGGTTGATTACTTTTCAGTGTTCAGAATGTTTGTACGTTGGTCGTCACAGCAAAGGCTCTGTGAACTTGAACCACCTGCAAATCTGGACTCTAAAGAATTCACTTTTCGTGAACCGAAAGGAACAGGACGAGTCAGGCAAGAGAAGAAGAAAATGCTTTGGTCTGTTGAAGAATTCACAGATGGAATTGAAGAGTTGCCTGCCCCTTATCCCTGCTTTCTGATGTTGATGTTGAATTGTGCTTTTCGTCACATCGACATTTCTGAACTTCGTTGGAGTGATCTGCATCTTAATGAAGAACGAATCATCATCCAACGTAACAAACTGAATCAACAAGCATCTGCGCCAGTTGTGTCATACAAGTTGTGGGACAAGACGGTCCAACTGATTGAAGAAACTAAAAGTGATGATGCTGAATTTGTCTTTACGAACTCCACAGGTGGACAAGTGGAAGGAAGCATCAAAACATGGTGGGGCAGAAAACGAGAGAATTACAATCTCAAGGGCAAAACTCTTGAATACATCAGAAAGACCGGCAGTACGATCATCTGTCAAATTGATCGTCAGCTTGATGAAGTCTACCTCGGTGAAACTTTAAGCTCGACAGCAAAGATTCACTACAGCTTCACAGATGGTGAACCTTGCCAAGACCTTGATGACGGAATTGCCAAGCTTGGTCATCAGTTCGGCTATTGCGAACCACCATCGCTGAAGATGGAAGTCACACCAGAGATGATGAAGGTTCTTGAAGATGCGGGTTTGATGTGAAGAAAATGAAAGCCCCATCTCAGGGGCTTCCAAATTCCTTTAAAATCAAGAAAATTCAACCACGATCTTTGTGACATGCCCGAGTTCAGACCATGAGACGCTAACTCAGAATCGCAGGGTCATGACATTCTCACTTCTTTGATCAATCGAGCGGCGATTCATTCATTTCTCTCCTTTGCTAAGGAGAACCACCACTCCCTGTATGCGTACATGTACGAGAAGTCTTGCCAATTGTTGGGTTGGCTTTTGTGTTATTAAGTTTCGGCGGAACTGCGCAGCCCACAGTGAAAGCAGCGAAGCCGAAACGGAACATGTGTTGTCTCCAGATGGTGGTATTGCGTGAGGCGTCACTGGGGCGTTCTGACAGCAGCTTCAGTGACAGGCGGAACTTCACATGTGATTGCAGATAGATCACAGCACAGGGCGTCACAGGTGGGTTCTCGGTGATGTGATGCTGGACTGTCCCAACGTCATCCTTGACCTCATTTTTTCACAAAGCGAACACCACATCGTTGTGATGATTGAGTGCTATGCCGGTGCCACGGGCTTCATCTAATTCGTCAAGTTCACGCTCTAGGGCTGGTGTGGTTTCCATGGTCTCCTTGCTGGTTATTAACCACAAATGGGGAAGCGTCTACTAGCAAGCGTTTCCACAGTACCACGACACGAATCATGCAAGCAAAGCCCTTGCCTCAAGCAAGGGGGGAACTTGTTCCCCTTGCAGGATGCGTGTCTCTTGGAAATACGAGTAAAAGACCATTTCCCAGTTTCTCTTTCTTTAGGGTATCGGGAAACTGGGAAATGCTTTTTACCCTATAAAACAAGGGGTCAAACGGCATTTTTACCAAAAGCATTTCCCAGCCCGTCTGGGAAATGCTTTTTCTATGGAAAAACCCCCATATACACCCCCCAACTTATTAACTTCCTTGATCACAAAAGCTTGTATTTGAATCCCCCGGCTTTGCTTTCCTTGACCAACATTTCCCCGCAAAGTGCGTCCACTTGCCTGCAAAGCCTATCTCTTCCCGGTGGCTTGCCCTTCCAAGCATTCTGAATTGACTTCACCAATTCCATTTGTCCCCAAGTCTCTTTCACAGCAAAGGATTCAGTTATTAGTTTTTGAAGAGCATCCTGCTTCTCTTCTGTGTCATCGTGGTAATGACCGACCAGAGCAGTGACCTTTTCTTCCTCGGTGTCAAATTCAGGGAGATGAACCATGTCAAACTTGACAGAGAACTTCACGAACTCTTGCCCCATTTTTTGCTTACTGCAATACAGAGTGGACTTCTCGCCATCTTTTTCAACCAAGACAGAAGTATCCACACCACAACGCAAGGAAGAGCCTCCACGCTCTCTGTGAGTGTTCCCCCATCCACTGTGATGAATCACAACGATAGTTGCACCAGTCTTCTCCCGTAGCTCTTCCATGCGGCTCAGGAACATCGCCATTGATTCATTCTTATCCGAATCTCCAATGAAGTTCTTTGACAAGGTATCCACAATGATCATGTCTGCTTCTCCAAGGCGCTCTTGGATGTGGGCAATCACTGCATCAACAGAACCATCCTGATTGAAGTCATAGAATCCGGGACGATAGGCAAACTCATCAATGCTGGGTGTGTCAATGTCCTTGTTCTCTGACCACGCAATCGACCGCAACTCAAAATCATCAGCACCTTCACTGATGATGTAGAAGACCTTCCCTTGCTTCACTTTGAACTGGTCAAGAAATGGAGTCCCAGTTGACACTGACATTGCCAGATCAATAGCAAGCCATGTCTTCCTGCAACCTGAAGCGCCAAAGATCACACAGACAGAGTTACGCCGGAAAATTTGATCCACAAGCCATTCAGGTCTTTGATTGTGAACACGTTCCCTGATGGCAAATGTGGCTGTCTCATTGCCCTTCACAGGACTCGACACAGCAGGCTTTGGTTTTGGCTGGTATTCACCACCATCAAAGCTCACCAAGTCATCAGCAACCTCTAGGAAGCTCGACAATCGAGAGCTAAAGTCAAAAGTGTCCATCTGACTCTCTCCCCACTCAGAGACAGTTTCAGAGATCACAGCATCGGAATACCACCCAGACCAGTCATATTGATCAGTTGTCAGTGTGGCTCTACCAATGGTCCATTCTCGGTAATCTTCACGTTCCCACTTTTCACGATAGAGACCAGACTCTCTGAAAGCATCATCGATGAACATGGAATCATTCACGAAGTAAGCCAGCATTCCACAAAGTGCAAGGTCTGCTTCTGACTGTGAGCCATATTGACCGGACCAGTTGCCGTTCCACAGCTTGTGGAACTTTGGACCAGCAAGAGCGAGGACATCATCTAAGGTCACACCAGATGGTACATCAGGAACTTCAACAGAAACATTTGAAGAGACATGCACCTGCTTTTCTTTAATGACCTTTTCAGGCTTCTCATGTCGCTTCAGATATTTGGCATGTAAGGTTGTGATCTCAGCTTGTCGGTGTTCGATCACCTTGGATGATCCAAGCGTCTGACCTGTGATGGTCAGAAATCTTCCCTTGCTTCCATCATACATTTCAACGCAACCTGCCCTGCGGTCTTTCTCTGGCAGCTTGCCGATAGTCAAGATTCTGAGACCTTCACCTGATGGAGAAAGTTCAGTGTAAGAACTTAAAGAATGAACAACTTCTTGGAATTCAGGATCGATGACACCATTTGTAACAACGTGATCAATATCGATTCCACAAATCTCACCACCAAGTAAGAAATATCCAATGCCATCAATCCCGCCAACTCTTGATTTTCTTTTATAAGTTTGCAGGCAAAAATCAAATGTGTTCCAAGTTGATGTTCGATTGGTAGCGGCGAAATTCCCGTTTGGTGTCAGTGGAACTTTGGTCCAACGCTCATTGATGAATTTGTATTTCCAGCAACACCAAGATTTGTGTTGTTTGATCTGGTCAGGAATATTGTCAGCGATGACAGGAAGCGGTTGAGGTTTTCGGTCAGAAATTCCATTTGTGCTGACCGTTTTTCGCAGTGGTGATACTATAATATTATTGAGCATGATTATCTCTCATGTTTGGTTTGTTGCTTATCTGCGAGGCCAGTCGTGTCACAAACACGACTGGTCTTTTTTGTTGCACTCTTAATATAGTTCGGGAATTTTAATTTCCTCAAAGAGTTGCGCCCACGGGAATTTTCACTCCGGCAATTTCGCTCGCAATCACGACATTCAGCAGAGCGATCATCTTGCCGCTCTGAAAACGAAGCCCGAACATTTGCACCACAAAGTTCGGGCTTTTGCGTTGCTGCTGCATAAGTACCGATGAGGTGGTGCAACATGCGAAGCAAAGAAAACTATCAGAGATTCTTACAGTCAGATGAGTGGAAGAAAAAAAGAGCTATCGTCAAGCGGCGTGCTGAAGTCAACAACGATGGCAACTGTGAGAGATGCAACCACTATCACAGAATCATGCACGTTCATCATTGCTCTTACAAAGGTCACACTGACAACCCAGAGACACCTTGGCCTCATG
>JAJDEL010000481.1 GCA_029259835.1 Planctomicrobium sp.
TTGAGTTCCTGAACGTCTCCTTCTCTGAGCACATTGTCAATTGCCTGATCCTGTAAATGTTTGGCCTCGATTTCTTCCATCAACCGCCAACCCGGTGGCAGCCGGAGTTCCAGCGAGAAACTGCCTGCGAGCCGAGCGAAGAAACCGTCGAGTGTACTGATCCGCAATCGGTGCAAGTTCTGCGTGAGGTCTTTCAGGAGGACAAGGCACTGCTGCTGCGTTAATTCCGGAGAGCCGGTGAACGTTTTCAAGTCATTGAAGTCTCTCTCAATGATCGCAGCTTTCGCGAGCCGTAGCAAAATTCGGTCGGTAATTTCACCGGCTGCTTTGCGAGTGAATGTTGAAGCCAAAATTCGATCCGGTGCTGACCCTCGCAACAACGTCAGGTATCGATTCGAAAGTTGAAACGTTTTCCCGGTTCCAGCGGACGCTCGAATGACAAGCTTTCGTTCGTTATCGGCAAGATACGACCCCGGCGCGTTCGTTGAGGGCATATCAACGGGAGTTGTAGAGACTTCCACGGGCGCGGAGTCTTCTTCTTCGCCAAAAAGAGAAGGTTGGTACGTGCCGCTCATACGACCGCCTCCCGACCGAAGACGCCGTCTTGACAGATACCGGAATACTCCTGAAACCAGCGGACTGGTTTATCGAGTTCGATCCAGAATTGTTGATCGATAATTTTCTGGGCGGTCTGTTTTGCAACCTGATCTGCATCGAGGAGTTGTTCTTCGGTCCAATCGGCGATTTGATCACGGATTTGTGTTGTCGTACGGGGCAAAGTGATATACCCCAGACGAACATTCCCGGTCACGCCGAACGGTTTCGCAAGATGGCGATACAGCGGCAGCTGCAGGTCGATCCATTCGTCTTTGAATCGATGCGTTTTATCCGGAGGATTTGCTTTGTCACCAGTTTTGTAATCGAAGATGATCCATTCATTGAGACGTTCGTTGAAATCAATCCGGTCGATTCTCCCTCGAATCGTGATCGAAGTTCCATTGTCGAGGGGGAATTCGACATTCTTCCGATGACCAATTTCCGTGAAGCGAATGAGCCAGCCTTGCCGAACCCACTGCGCTTGCCACTGCGCGAAAATGTTCAGTCGGTGCCGGATTTGTTCGACTTGAATATGGACAGGGAAGAGTGGATCGCTGCCGTAACGTTTGTCGACGATCCGGTCGAGTTCCTCATTTAGGAACCGGGCAATCGGGACCGGATCAGTTTGCGTTGTTTGATCGCTGAGTCCGAACGTTTGCAGAACATCGTGTATCAAACTCCCAAAGCCTGCAGGATCGAGTTCGACAACGCTGTCACTCAGTCCGTTTAAATTGAGAATATGTCGCAGATAGTAGCGGTACGGAGAAGTGAGATAGTCTTTGAATTCGGTGACCCGGAACGAACGTCTCGGTTCGGTGAGTTTCTTTGGTCGCGGGATTGTGAAGTCGATTTTGTCTCCGGCGGTTTCGATCTCCGCATTGTGAGACACAGTTGGTTTCTCCGGCACATCGAAAAACTTCACGACACGCTTTGCAATCGTCGTTGGATCAGTCGCGAAGAGAAGCCGACTCGGCGAGAGAGGTTCCTTTCGAACATCATGCTTCGCCGCGATGAAACGGACATGCTTGCGGGAGTGAAGTAATACGCTCATCGCGTACGCATCACGAGCATATCGCCGCTGGTTGTCTTCAATTCTCAAGTGCGTTCGTAGTCGGTTCGGGAGGAACAAATCATGATTCACCGCCGAGGGAACGTATCCTTCATTCATGGAAGTGATGATTGCGACCGGGGCATCGTCAAGCGGCAAGTCGAGCCATCCGGACAATGGAACAGCACTTTCATCCGCTGATGCCGCCAGAAAATCGCCACGGATTTGTTCGAGCGTGAGCGAGATCGCCTGCTGTGCCGTCACAACAGGTGCCAATGCTTCCGGGACATTTCCATGCTCTAACGAAGCTGTGTGAATTGCCTTTGACGCTTGAATCAAAAAACGATGTGTATCGAGTTCTGGATCAAGTTCCGCTTCTCCATAGATCGTCAGCAGAAACTCGCGAATCGGCCCGACCCAGTCTGATAACGGTCGCGATGACCCACGCAGCGGCTTCAAGAGATCTCGAACATTCTTGACCAGCAGCCGCGATATTTTTCCATTCTTGCGATTGCCATAAACTTTCGCAGTTCGACGCTGCAAATGGTCCGCGACGTTTTCGTCCCAGCACGTAATCCAATCCCCCGGTAGGTCCTGTTGACTTAACCAGGCTGAGAGGTCGGGATGGCGGATCAGTTCCGAGAAATGGTCCGTGCGGTCAGCTTCCAGATAATTCGCGACGGCAACCAACAGGCGATACGGACCAGTGTCAGGAAATTTTTGCGCGATCACCCAGTAAGATGCCACATCACGCGATGTCAATTGCCGTTGTATGTACGGGACAATCCGGTCGTCAGGCACGCCAATCGTGATCTCGTCAATAGAGTAATTCTGACCGCAAGCGGCGAGTTCCAGCGCGACTTGTTCCGCCTGTTCTTGCGGTCCATCAACGACTTGAATTTGCGAATCCTGCACGTCGATGTGCCGGTCTTCCCATGCCGATGGATTGAGATTTCCGAACTTCTCAAAGTGATCCGCGATTTCAGCAGGTGCATGAATGAACAGAGAGACGCGCTCGGCGACCTGTTCAAGCATTTTCTGCAACGTGCGGTTCAAGTCGACCGTTCCAACCAAAACAATGTCGCAATCGCTGTGACACTCTTCAAATTCAATCGCCGAAAGACGAGCCGTTTGCTGATCCCAAAGCTGCAAGTCATCAAGGCGATCCAAGTAGAGTCTCTGCACTTCGGCGAGGACTTTCCAACGTTCCTGTTCGTTGAAGCCATCGAGTGTCGCACCATCTTTGGCGACGTTCGCAAA
>JAJDEL010000482.1 GCA_029259835.1 Planctomicrobium sp.
CCGCTATGGAAGTCGCCGAGGTTTTGACCGAGCGCGACGTTCTCTGTTAATGTCAAACAGCGATTTGCGACGTACTTCCAGGCCGGCATTCCTCCAGCGAGTGCTTCGCGGCGCGTCCGAATTCTTGAGCCAAGAATGACATCGCAAATTCCCAGTCGCAAGATATCAACAGCAGCACCAATGACGCGGGCATCGTATTGATAATCAGGATGAATCATCACGACGAAATCGGCGCCATTTTCGAGTGCGCGGGTGTAACAACTTTTTTGGTTGCCGCCGTAGCCGAGATTCGTTTCGTGTTCGATGACCGTTAGGCCGAGTTCTTTGGCAACTTCAACAGTTCGGTCGCGACTGCAATCATCAACAAGAATAATTTCGTCAACGATGTCTTTAGAAATGTCCGCGACCGTCCGCTGAAGAGTTGCCTCGGCGTTGTACGCCGGCATGACAACAATGACTCGACCACGGCTTGCTGCCGTCATCGAGTTGTCCTGATTTTCCGATTCTGTATCGCTCACAGTTGTTTCCGAATAACATTTTGTAACGTTGTGTCGAGTTTGAGTTGTCCCACAATCCATTTAGCACCGGGTGAGTCACCTGGTTGGTGGAGCGAACGTTGATCGAGATGGCACCGGTGTGCTCCCCCGGTTGGTCACCGGGGGCTAAGTGGAGTTGCTTATTGCTTTGTCTCATTTATCAAAACTTGTGTCCTTCTTTCGGTCCATTTTGTGTGAGTGTCAAAATCTCCGGGCCTTCTTCGGTCATTAAAATATGATGTTCAAACTGTGCAGAGAGCGAACCATCTTCGGTCAAAACAGTCCAGCCATCATCGAGTGGAGGCTTGGTTCCGGCGGCTCCCAAGTTCAACATTGGTTCGATGGTAAATGAAACGCCAGGAGCCAAAATGTCACTGCGGCTACGTCGAAATGGCACGTGCGGTATGCCAGGTTCCTGATGAAATTTGCGACCAATGCCATGACCCTGGTAATTTTCGACGACCCCAAATCCTTGTTCGCGGGCAAATTTTGTAATCGCCGCGCCGATTTCAATGACGGCACAGAATGGATGAATCGCATGGATGCCGATCCACAAGGAATCGAACGCCCCTTGAACAATACGTTTGGCATCGGCAGAGACTTCGCCAATCAGGAATGTTTCCGACTGATCTCCGAACCAGCCATCGACGATGGTTGTGCAGTCAATGTTGACGATATCTCCGTCGCGGAGTTCGCGATCATTCGGAATGCCGTGACAGACAATGTCGTTCAGGCTGGAACAGATCGTCTTGGGGTAACCATTATAACCAACGCAGGCAGGGATATGACCGTGGTCGCGAGTGAACGCTTCCGCCATCGAATCCAATTTGTTCGTCGTGATCCCTGACTGAACGTGCGGTCTCAAAAAATCAAGCAGTTCCGCATTAAAATGGCCAGCTGCGCGCAGCCCATCTCGCTCCTCGTCGGTATTGTACTGAGGCAACTTTGGTCGTCTTCGCAATGGAACCATCCGCTTCATTCGTTGGGAGCACTTTTGTATTTGTGTGCACATTCCGCCTCGCGGAATTCAGCCTTAATATGAATCAAATCCGTTTACCACGGGCATAAGAGAGCAATCTGCTCTATTCTCCGGAAGCCTTCCATTGTTGTCGTACTTCATGCAACCTTCAACCCTGTGCGGTGTTGAGAACGAAACTTGATGGTCATCCAGAACAGAAAACAAACATGGTCGGAAGAAAGAAGAAAACTCGACGGTCAAAAACTTCGCTCGGAAATCACCAGCGTGGCTGGCTTTGGGGGAAGCATGCCGTGTTGGAGACTCTGCGTGCCCGCCGCTGGATTCCATTTGAAGTCAACGTCTGCGCTGATCTCATCGATGAACAAACCCTCGACGAGGCTCAGTCGTTGTGCCACCAATCTCAAATCGAATTCAAGATACTGGAACAAGATGACCTCCAACAGGTCGTGAATGCTCGTGACCATCAAGGACTCGCGGCGCGAATGCCGGAATTTCCTTTCACGACCTTCGACGGTCTCCTTGAACAACTCTCGGAAAATCCGTATCTATTGATTCTCGACCGGATTCAGGATCCTTACAATTTCGGATCAATCTTGCGTTCCGCCGACTTGTTTGGTGTTGATGGCGTCATCATCAGCAATCGCGAACAAGCAGGCGTCTCTTCGCATGTTGCCAGAAGTTCAGTCGGAGCGGTGAACTATCTCAACATTTGCCAGATCGAGTCGCTGGCGGATGCAGCCCAACGACTGAGCACAGCAGGAATCCGACTCATCGCCGCAACGGAAAAAGGAGAGCACTCACCTGCTGAGTTGAACATGCAGCAAAACCTCGCTCTCGTTTTAGGAAATGAAGGCGCCGGGATCAGTCAGTCTCTGCTTGAACAGTGCGATGACAAGTGTGCGATTCCACAGTCTGGTCACGTTGATTCGCTCAACGCTGCCGTTGCAGCAGGGATATTGTGTTACGAAGTCCACCGGCAACGGAATAAGGCTTGATCTGGTGAATTATCCTGCCTGAACAAATGTATTCAAAACAACCTCGACATTCTCTTGGACTTTTGCCAAAGTCTGTATTCAACTCATCACGAAGAAAGAGAGGAGAACGCTGTGATTCCGGATGATCAACAGCCCACAGATGCTCACAATCTGCATCAGGACTCCTCGATGGGAATGGCTCTCGGTAACGCTTTTGAAGGCCCGCAATCTTCACTTTATCTTGGAATTGATCCAGGCTTAAATCGAACGGGTTATGCTTTGGTGCGTCGGTCACCCAAACGCCCGATACTTATCGAAGGTGGCGTGATCAGTTCCACGAAATCGAAATCTCTTGCAGAACGCGTTCTTGAAATTGGTCGAGGAATTCGGGAAGTGATCTCGGAATTCCGGCCCGATGCGATGGCGGTTGAACAAGTCTTTTCGATGCCACGCAATCCAAAGACTGCTGTGCTGATGGCACATGCTCGTGGAGCAATTCTCTTTGCGGCGGCAGAGGCGACGATTCCGATTGTGCATTACACACCGAGGCAAATCAAAAAACTGTTGACTGGCAGCGGAGCGGCTTCGAAAGAACAGGTTCAATCTGCGATTCAGCGAGAGTTGGGCTTGAAGAAAATTCTCGAACCGAACGACGTCGCGGACGCCAGTGCAATCGCACTCTGTCATTACTATAGTGCTAGGTTGAATGTCCCGAACAAGCAACCCTGTCCGGTGATTTAGATCATTTCTTAACTCTACCCAAGTCGCCCCTGATGTCTGAACGTCCCGCGCCGAACGTCTTAATCGTCTGCAAAGATTTAATGTTCTCCAGTCAATTAAACGGAGCAGTACAGCGCGCCGGGCTTGTTCCACAAACCTGTCTGGGACAGAAAACCGCTGAAGCCTCCCTTGCTCAGCACGAGATTCAATGGGTCATTGTCGACCTGGAAATGGAAAAGCTCGACTTGCCAAAGCTGCGCGAACTGACCGATTGCAAGCTGATCGGATTCGGGCCACACGTCCACACGGAACGACTGGAGTCTGCTCAACAAGCAGGGTTCGACGCTGTCCTCAGTCGCGGTCAAATTTCGAGCGGACTCGATCAGATACTGATCTCTGGATTGCCATCTTCGTAGGGCGTCAGGTGTGTAAAATGATGGGACGAGTTCCAGCGGTCGTTTTTGAATCCTTCGTCAACGAAGCGACCTCAGCATTCTCTTGCCGGCACTGGCGAGTAAGAGTGTGTCAACGCCGGCGGTGATGAGCGTACAACCACGGTCGATATACGGTTTCACGGCATCTGAACTCAATCCAAACCAACCGATGGCGATTTTCGCGTTCTGGCACGTTTGAATGACATGGTCGATGGCCTCAACGACAGCCGGATCGTCAACTTGACCCATCTTCCCCATGCTGGCAGCGAGATCGTACGGCCCAAGTTGGACGGCATCGATCCCTTCGACCTGGACAATAGATTCAATGTTCTCAACAGACTTGTAATGCTCGGTCTGAACAATCACTGCGATTCGGTCGTTGGCGGTTTCGACATACTCCTGAAACCCAAGCCCGTAACCGTGCGCTCGTGCAAGTCCAACTCCCCGTGTCCCTGCTGGTGCATATCGAGCATGGCGAACAACTTCTGCGGCTTGCTCGGCACTGTTCACCATCGGCACGATGACTCCTTCAGCGCCGAGGTCTAGCACTTTCTTAATTGGAGCCTCACCTGCGACCGGTACGCGAATAACGCACGCAATTCTGTGATCAACTGCCCGCAAGATTGCCAGCAAGTCACCTGTTTCCAGAGGACCATGTTCGCCATCGATAAATAGCCAGTCATAACCAAGCTCTGCAAAAATTTCAGCCGTCGCAGGCGTGGTGAGAGTCACCATCGTGCCGAGTAATGTTTCGCGGTTGGTTAAACGGGTTCGGAAATTGTTGGTCATGGATGTGAAGTTTCGGTTGCGCGAGTTGAGTTTTCAACAAGGGGGCACAAGCATTCCTGCCTGCTCAAGATTGTAAACGTCTAATGAATGTTGCTGCTAGAACGGACTTTGTGCAACACGAAACATCAAAAAAATCTTGTGAGTCTTGCTTGAAAGAGTGTGGGGCGACGGGGTATAAACACAATCACATGAACTAATGTGGATATGTGCATCCGAATGTAGAATTTGGATTACCAGTCACTCGTCGCCAAAAATAAAGGAGATTGTGTTATGAAGTTCACCAAAATCACTGCTCTCGCGGTTAGCGTCGCCGGTTTATTCTGGATCAGCACTTCACTGAATGATGCTCAAGCACAGAAAACAAAAGGTAAAACACGTCCGGCAGCGACGAAATACCTGATGCGAGGAGTCGTGCGACCAAGTTGCGCCAGCCTCGGAAAATTGCTCAAAGAAGGACCAGCTGATGACAAAGCCTGGGATACAGCAGCATGTCATGCTGCTTGCCTGAGTGAAATGAGCTTCGCCCTGATGGATGACGGTCGATGCCCAGATGGTGTCTGGGCAAAAGCTGCAACGAAAAATCTGCGTGAAGGATCGGCAGCCGTTCTGGCAGCGGTCGAAGCCAAAGACCTAGATGCTGCAAATGCCGCATTCAAAACCGTGACTGCAAGCTGCGCTGCTTGTCACAAGGAGCATAAGAAATAAATCTATGGGAAGATGGTGCTACGCCGTCTTCACAAGTCTGCGAACAGGCATGAGTCCCGATCTCATCGCGAGGTCGGGACCGCCTATCTGCTCACTTGAATCCTTACTCGTTGAGCCGTCGTTGAATCTCGGCGGTCACATCTTCGACCTTTACCTTCACTTGTTCGAGTGAATCTCGGTCTCGGATGGTGACGGTGCCCTTCTCAATCGTGTCGCCGTCGATGGTAATGCACCAGGGCGTTCCGATTTCGTCTTGCCTTCGGTAGCGGCGACCTATGGCTCCCTGGGCGTCATAGGCAACGTTGATGCCTGCGGCTTTCAAACTCCGATAGACTTCTTTCGCTTTCTCAGGGTGCCCATCCTTCTTAACGAGCGGAAAGACTGCCGCTTTAATCGGGGCGATTCTGGGATGGAATTTCATCACGACGCGGGTTTGCATCTTCCCTTTGTCATCTGGAGCTTGATCTTCGTAATACGCTTCGCAAATAAAGGCGAGCGTCGCCCGATCGGCACCGGCGGAAGGCTCGATGACGTGCGGGATGAAGCGTTCGCGCGTCTGGTCATCGAAGTACGACAGGTCTTTGCCAGACCCACGATACTTAGGTTGTCCATGTTCATTCAGTTCAACCTCAAGTTCGCCATCGTCACCGATTTTGAGCTTCCCTTCCATGTGCGAACGGAGGTCAAAGTCACCGCGATGTGCGACACCTTCGAGCTCCCCGTATTCTCCTTTGGCGAGGAACGGGAACGCGTATTCAATGTCCGCAGTTCCGCAGGAATAATGCGCGAGTTCTTCTTTGTGATGTTCGCGTAAAATGAGCTTTTCTTTATCGACTCCCAAGCCGATGTACCACGCGTAACGACGGTTTCGCCAGTACGTGTACCACTCTTGTGATTCACCTGGCGGGCAGAAGAATTCAATTTCCATCTGTTCGAACTCACGCGACCGGAACGTAAAGTTCCTCGGCGTAATCTCATTACGAAAACTCTTTCCGACCTGACAAATCCCCAACGGCAATTTGACGCGACTGGAATCGACAACGTTTTTGAAGTTGACGAAAATCCCCTGCGCGGTTTCCGGTCGGAGATACGCAGTATCGTCCTCTGTCCCGAGCGCACCGATGATTGTTTTGAACATCAAGTTGAAGTCGCGCGGCTCAGTCAAAGTTCCGGCTTCAGTCGCATCTGGACCGACTACGCTTGGATACTCTTCGACCGGAATTTCGGTCAGGCTGATGACCTCGCCTTCCCATTCGAGTCGGTCGGCATATTTTTTCTTGAGTCCGAAGAAAGCAAGTGCTTGTGCGGTGATCTCAGGCATCTCGCCGACAGCCGTGACGAAAACTCGTACAGGGTCGGATTCGCCTTCTTTCGACTTTCGCTTGCCGGTGATCCAACGACCGTTCACGTGGTCGTGGCGGTAGCGTTTCTTGGCGACTTTGCAGTCGACCATTTTGTCGACGAATAAATCGTAATGGCCGCTGCATTTCCAGACTTGCGGATTCATAATGATCGTCGTTTCGACTCCGACCATCTGGAACGCTACTGGTGCTCCTTCCGGGGCATCGAGCGGATCGTGGCGAGCGATCATGTCCTGCCACCAGGCGTCACGAACGTTCCGTTTGAGTTCGGTTCCGAGGGGTCCGTAGTCCCAGAAGCCGTTTTGCCCGCCATAAATTTCGGAGTCCTGAAAAATGAATCCTCGCCGTTTACAAAGCGAGACAATCTTATCCATTAACTCTGATCGGTCCGTCTGGGACATTGCTGTACGTCTTTCTGGTAGCATTGAAATTGAAGGAAAGTCGAGAGTCTAGGGTCTAGGGTCAAGTGAGGTGAAGGGCGATTTGGGAGTCGATTTGTGTATTATTGACGACAAGTACAAAATCACCTTCAAAAGATTCATCGTTTAGCACCAGCATACAATCATGAATGAATTCACGACACACGACGAACAACACAGTTACCACGAAATCCAACGCTCCTGGTGGACATGGCTGATCTTCGCAATCGTTTTGGTTGAAATCAGTATCCCGCTGCTGGTACCCATCCCACGCGAAGCTGGCATTGCCATGATGGTCGGAGCGGGTGTGATCACCGTCATTGCGTTCGCATTTGCATCACTCACAATCAGTGACACTGTCGCCAATTTACGGGTTCAGTTCGGGCCACTTCCGCTGGCTGGAACGGAGATTCCGTATAACGAAATTCTGGAGATCGAGCAGGAGAAATCAACGTTTCTTGATGGTTGGGGGCTACGCCGCGTTCGCGGTGGCTGGCTGTGGAACGTCTGGGGCTATGACTGCATTAAAGTTGTGACCGAGAAGAAAACTGTTCGAATCGGGACGCAGAAACCAGAAGAGCTTCTGGCGTTCCTCCTTCTGAAAACAGAGAAGGATTCAACGCATTCGAATTTCTCACCCGCGTAGCCTACACTTCTGCAAAATTGAAGAGAGGCGAGGCACTTGAAGTGCGTCGCTAAACGGTGGTGAAGACAATTTCTATTGTGGCTCCAAGGCCGCGCCAGGACAGCGATGCAAGAACAAACAATCAAGAAATTCGAATTCGACAACGGCCTCACTCTGTTGGTCGAACAGATGCCGCACGTCCAGTCGGCAGCGTTTTCGTTACTGACTCCAGCCGGGACGATCTACGAAGCTCAGGGGTTGAATGGAACAGCGGCGGCGGCTCTCGATTTAATGACACGCGGTGCAGGTGAACGAAACAGTCGCGAGCTTTCCGCAGCACTCGATTTTCTTGGAGTTCAAGGGAGTGACAACGTTGGCTGGAATTTCCTCTCATTTTCCGGAGCGACGCTGGCTGAAAATGTCCTCGACGCACTCCCGATCTATGCAGATATTGTCCAGCGACCGCTGATGCCAGAGGATCAATTCCCGGCGGTGATGAATGGTGCTGTTCAGAACTTACTCTCGATTGACGACGAGCCGCAGCGGAAAATTTTTGTCGAACTCCGCAAACGTTGCTACGACGATCCCTGGGGACGTTCAACGGACGGGACGCTCGATGATCTGGAAAAGCTGACGCATCAGACACTCACTGATTTCACAAAGAATAACGTCCGCCCGAATGGATCATTGATCGGAGTCGCAGGAAATGTCGATGCCGAGCAGGTTCGTGATCAGGTGGAGAAGACTTTCGGAGCCTGGGAAAAGTTGCCGGAGCCTGAGATTCAGAGGCAACCTTGCGCTGGAGGTGTTCATCACATTCATCATGATTCAACGCAAACACATATTGGCATCGCCTACAACAGTATTGCTTATGACAGTCCTGATTACCTGACAGCCTGGGCCGCCGTTAGTATTCTCAGTGGCGGCAGCAGTTCTCGGTTGTTCACTGAAGTTCGAGAAAAGCGTGGACTGTGCTATTCGGTCTACGCCACGCTCAACAGTCTTCTCACCGAAGGACGCGTACTCGCCTATGCTGGCACGACGACCGAACGTGCTCAGGAAACTCTCGACGTGATGCTCAATGAAATTCGCAATCTCAGTCAGGGAATCGATGATGCAGAACTTCGTCGATGTAAAGCGCGGGCGAAGAGTTCGCTGATCATGCAGCAAGAATCGACCGGAGCACGTGCTGGTTCGATTGCCCGTGACTGGTTCCACTTAAAACGGGTGAAAACACTCGATGAAATTCACGAGGAAGTGGAAGCGATTACTGTTGAGAATATTGTTGAATACTTGAACCAACATCCTCTCGATGGAGTCACTGTACTAACAATCGGAGCAGAACCGCTCGAAGTGAATGTTTCACCGCACATTTGAATTGTACGACGAAGTTTCTAAAAAAGAATAACAAACCACGGAGGCATGGAGACACAGAGGAATGAATCAGCGTAGATACCGAAGTGAACGAGAGATAAACACATTGCCATTCCCAAAACTTTCTTAAAGTCCTTGGTTGAGCGGTCTCTGAATAAGCAAATACAAGTAAGGGAAATTGATTTCACCGAAATTTCATGATCAAGAATCCGAGTGAACGTTAGAAAGAATCACTCAGTTCTTCCCTTTTCTCCGTGTCTCTGTGTCTGTGGTGAATTCATTTCGCACTCACTAAATTCTACGAACAATCAAAAATCCCTACTGAATTAGTAAATCAAAGAAGCAGACTCATGGCGAAGCCGCAAAAAGTTGATCGATTCGAAAAAGCCCGGTTGGAGAAGTCGGCAAAAATTGTTGAACTCGGACACGATCCGTTCGGGCAACGTTTCGATGAGAAGCTACTCATCGCGGAAGCTCGCGAAAAATGCCCTGAAGAAAGCGGTGTTCTCGGTGAGAAGGTCCGTATCGCCGGTCGAATTATGTTACGTCGTAAAGCTGGCAAGCTACGGTTCTTCGATATCCACGACGCCACCGGCAAGATGCAACTTCTTTTTTCGCGAGGCGATCTCTCCGAAGAGCAATGGCAACTCATGGGCCAACTCGACCTGGGAGATCTCATCGGGATCGACGGCGCCATGCGTCGCACCGACTCTGGTGAAATTTCAGTTTGGGTCGAGCAGTTAACGATTCTGTGTAAGTCACTGACTCAACCACCGGAGAAGCATCATGGCGTGACTGATGTCGAAACACTATTACGGCACCGGGAACTTGATCTCATTTATACAGATGGTGTGCGTGACAAACTTGTCTTGCGAAGCGCGATTCTTGATTCCGTGAGGCAGACATTACGCAGCCAAAAATTCACCGAAGTCGAGACGCCGGTCTTACACGCCATCGCCGGTGGGGCCGCCGCCCGTCCGTTCACGACGCATCACAATACCTTGGATATTGACCTCTACCTACGGATCGCTCTGGAACTGCATTTGAAGCGACTCATGGTTGGCGGGATCGAGCGCGTGTACGAAATCGGTCGCGTCTTCCGGAACGAAGGGATCGATGCGACGCACAATCCCGAATTCACAATGATCGAGATCTACCAAGCCTATGGCAATTATGAATCGATGATGGATCTCACGGAAGCGGTCGTTTCCGACGCTGCGAAAGTTGTGCTTGAAAGCACAGGTCAAAGTCGAGACGACGGCAAGTTGATTCTGCCGTGGGGAGATAGTGAAATCGACTTCACCACACCTTGGGCGCGCCGTACCTATTCCGATCTCTTCGAAGAACATGCTGGCTGCTCGATGGCAGATGCCGATGCCGTTCGAGCTAAAGCAAACGAGTTGGCTCAACAAGGCGTCATCCAGAAGGAATTCATTGAACAGATGAATTCAACAGAAATGCATCCAGATGTTATTGTCAGTGAGGTCTTTGAGGCCTGCGTGGAAGATTCGTTGACGGGTCCGATTTTTGTCATCGACTACCCGGCTTCAATTTGTCCGCTCACGAAACGAAAGCAAGACAACCCTGCGATTGCCGAAAGATTTGAACTGTTCGTACATGGCATGGAACTGGCAAATGCCTACACAGAATTGAACGACCCTAAACTTCAGGAAGAGCTATTTCGCACGCAACTACAAGGGCTTTCGGAAGAAGATTCCATGGCAAAAATGGACCGGGATTTCATCGATGCACTGAAAGTCGGGATGCCACCGGCGGGTGGACTCGGAATTGGCATCGATCGAATGGTCATGCTCTTAACAAATAGTCAAAGCATCCGAGATGTCATATTCTTCCCACTTCTCAGACCAGAAGTTGTTGCAGGGAAAGAAGATACGAAATAGTAGAAGCCGGGTCAGATAGTCTGTTCGGCGTATCTTGTGTTAAGATAGATCGACGTAACTCACTTCAAAGACCGGAAATCGGTAATTTTTACAATCTGACTTATTGACAGCTAGAGCCTTGCTCGTACGATGTCAAGTGAGATGAGTGGCTTTGTCCATTTGCGGGTGGAGTTTGTTTTGACAATCGTAGTGGTGCTTTTCTCCCTGTACGGTTTAATGAGGTTGTAGAGATGTTGGTTCTCTCGCGTAAGAAAAACGAGAGTATTATTATCGATGAAAAGATCGTGATCACAGTGATTGAGGTCCGGGGGGATAAAGTACGCCTCGGGATTCAGGCACCACGTGAAATTCCGATCCATCGAAGCGAAGTCTACGAGGCTTTGATGCAACTCTCTGATCAAGATCTTCCAGAAGGTGAAACTTCGGTTCCAAACGAAACGACGTAACTGATCCAGCACAGCATTTCAATTTGATCATTCAAAAAGCATCCCGGTCGGGATGCTTTTTTGTTTACCGATTTGGTCGCACCAGCTTGAACGCAACTGAAATCGGTCGTTCTTTGTAAGTTTCCAGCACCGTCATGTTCGGTGCCAGATGGTAATTATCAGGCGTAATGTGGGGTTCTTGAAAGTCATCCACTCGAAAACCTGCTGAACGAAATGCTCTCCAGTATTCTTCCAACGGGCGATGATACCAGATGAAATCACTTTTGAAGTGTTTCCAGGGAGCATCGTGTTGCCGAGATGGCTCGTAGTAAGAATGTTTCCAGTCGTACGAAATCGATCCGTTCGGGTGGACCTTGCAATCCGTTTGAGGAAAACAGGGGTGCGAGAAGATGACGACAGCGATCCCCTTTGGTCTCAAAACACGAAACATGGCATTGACTGCCTCCTGTAGTTGCGGAGTGTCCATCAGTACATAATTGGACACAACAATATCCATCTCGCCATCCTCGATGGTGCCGAGTTTCGTGCAATCTTCAACTCGAAAATCGAGTTCAGGATACTCTTGCTGCGCGATGCGAATCATTTCAGGCGAGAGATCGACTCCGGTGACTTCTGCGCCGAGGTGATCGAGTTTATTTGAGAGATATCCCGTTCCGCAGCCATTGTCCAGAATCGAACGATGTCGCACACGACCGAGCATTTCGAAAAGAACAGGATCAGAGTTCAGGCGACGGTTCCAGTCGCCTTGATCGCCAACTTGTTTTTTCCAGTCGTTCGCTTTGGAGTCCCAGGAGGAGCGAACGTCGTTAATGTCTTCTGTCACTGTACTTCTATACTTGCAGGAACTGCAGAATCCCAGGTGCGTCGTTGATCCAATAGATGATCAAGCATGACCTGTACTTTTTCCGGGATACCTGAAAAGCTCTGGGACGAACGTGGCTGTCCGAATGTTTCACGCATTGCATTGTGCATCATGTAACGACCGGAAGTCGTTGTCATATGAATTGCATCACGATAGATCTCTTCAATCGAAATGAGCGGCGTATTGCCTGCGTCTATTTCTTTTTTCAGTTCGACTAACAATCTCATTGCATGTGTGGTTCGAAACTTTGTCCGTGGGTGTTTCTCTCGAAGTTGCGCAAGTAATTCATCAAAATACGCGGGACCATGAGTGAGTTTGCCTTCAGAGTCGTCATCGGCAAACTCATCTACAAGCGAGGCACTTTTTGCCCAACCAGTGTGAATAATGAACGTCGCCTGTGGTTGCAATTCGATCCACTTGGAGATGACAGCTAAGTCTTCTTCGACCGTCGTCCCATAGTGAGGCTGCACAGAAATGAGATCATACTTCTCGCTTTTCAAAGCAGTCGGCCAAAGTTTTGACGAGGCAACACAAGGTTTCTCCGGATGCTCAAAAATGAATTTGAGACTCTTTCCACAATCGACATGCCAGTGAACAACTCCACCGAGTATCGAAGGAACGGTGTCCCAGGTGAGTGAATTCCCAATGAGATAAATTTTCGTTTGTGCCGATCCGGCCGCACCGTCACTGCTTGCAGAATCTTGACTGAAAACTGGAGTGCACCAGAGCAGCATTAAGCAAATTGCGAATGTGAACGAGTATTTCATTTCATCTCAGCTCTGGGAAAAAGGACACCAACGACATGCTAACGGTCAGCGGCTCAAATATCGAGTTATTGATTCCGGCAAGACGCTGGAAATTGATCACTTGATCAGCGTGCGTCTTTAGCCGAAGAAAACTATTATCAACGGATCACCCAACTTCTTTAATGAGAACCACTGTGCCTGAAGACTTCGTCTCAAACAATGTTGAACCTGAACCTCAAACTGTCCGCCTTGACCATTTCCTCAAACTCTGCGGAGTCGCGGATACTGGTGGGCAGGCAAAAATGATGATCCAGAGCGGCGATGTGTTCGTCAATGGGGAAGTTGAAACGCGGCGGCGCAAGAAACTCATCGCAGGTGACGTGGTACAGTTTGGTGACGAGGAATTTGTCATCGAAGGAATGGATTAGGCG
>JAJDEL010000483.1 GCA_029259835.1 Planctomicrobium sp.
AGGCAAACGTATTCATCACACCAGTCCCCGTTCCCGCCCGATTACGGCCCAGTAAGTCTGGACACAATGCCCAGAAGGCTGACTGCGGTCCATAGACAAAAAAACCTGTCAGCAACAGCAACGGAATAACCAGCAGGTGATCTTTCGGTAACAGATACATAGCGAGCGAACAAAACGCGGCTAAAAACAGAAACAGGCTTATCACTCGGGAGCGGTTGGAGTGAAAAACGCGGTCAGAAAGCCAACCGCTCGTGATGGCCCCCAACGCCATTCCGATTGGCAGAGCGAGGCTCATCCATTTCATTTCAGAGTTTTTCCAGTCTTCACCAAGGAAATGTACAGGCACCCAAATGAGTAATCCGTACCGCGCCATGCTCTGAAAACCAATGGCGACACAGGCGACCAGGAATCGGGAATTGGAAAGAACAAATCGGTATCGTTGCCAGGATGTTTCCGTAGAAAGTTTATAAGGCGTTTCGTCGGACCGTGGTTCTTCCGGCAAAGGAGGAAAGTCAAGATCTTCTGGCCGGTCGCGAACGACGACGTAATAGGTGATGCCGCCGACCAACATGAGCAACACAGGAATGCGAAAAATCCATCGCCAACCAAGGTATTCCAAAGTAAGCGTTGAAGTCGTGAACGCCAACACCGATCCCATGCCAGCGGCGAAAACATACGCGCCGTAGACTTTGCCACGCTCTGATTGCGGCCACCAACTGGATAACACACGGCTGCCCGGGGCCCAACCCATCGACTGAGCATATCCATTGGTCGCCCACGGGATGGTCAGACTCAGGAAACTCTGGCCAAAACTTGTCACCCAATTCAGACTGCAGGAGAGTACGGCACCCAGACTCATCAGTCGCCGACCACCATATTTATCGCCCAGGTTCCCATTGATGGATTGGCCGACTGCATACGACCACAACATCGCCGCACTCGCCCAACCTAATGTGGTCTTGGAGATTCCCAACTCCTCCTCGATGCCAGGAATCGCAAACCCGAATGTCTGCCGCCCGGTGTAAAAGAATAAATAACAGAACATCGTCGCTAACAGCATACGCCATTGAGCGTTGCGGAATCGATCATCATCTGATCGTGCGACATCGTCTGTTGAGCGAGATTGGTGCAAAGAAGCGTGCCAGAGAATCGAGTTAACGCGAAAGAAAGAACTTCGCCAGTCGCGAAGATACAGTATGTTGACTAACAATCACATTTCGTGAACAATATCACTTCGACCGTTGATTCGCAATTCCTTGACATCACTCTTTCTTTAACCGTTAATAAGATTCATAACGCGATGAACTTTCTCTATGACGGGGCAATCAATGAAGTTGCAGGGATTTTCATGCGTGGGAAATTCCGCAAAGTTCTGTTCGTTGCGGACGAAGATGCATACAGAGTTTGCGGGGCCGACACTGCGCTAGAATCTGTCTTTGAACATTGTTTGGTGTCGCGTTTCGTCGGTTTTGAACTCAATCCGAAACTCATTGATATTCAACGAGGTATCGAAGTATCGCGTGAATTCAGCCCAGATGTGATCGTTGCCCTGGGGGGAGGGACCGCCATTGATTTAGGCAAGCTTATCGGTTCCCTGTCGGTTCAATCGGCAGATTCACCGGACATCATCCGGGGGAGCGATACGATCACGCAAAAAGGGCCACCACTGATCGCGATTCCGACGACGGCGGGAACCGGAAGTGAAGAGACGCATTTTGCTGTCGCATATATCGGTGACAAGAAGTTTTCGATCGCACATGAATTCTTGTTACCGGATCACTCAATCGTTGATCCTCAACTCACTCACAGTCTTCCAGCTCGTATCACTGCAGCGACAGGGTTAGATGCTTTCTGTCAGGCAATTGAATCAATTTGGGCCGTCGGCGGGACCGAGGAATCGACTGACTTTGCGAGTGAAGCCGTTGAAATCGCTGTTGCAAACATCGTACAGGCTGTCGTTGAACCAACTCCAGCAACTCGCATGGCAATGTGCCGAGCATCGAATCTAGCAGGCAAGGCAATCAATATCAGCAAGACAACGGCTCCTCATGCTCTCTCCTACTATCTGACATCGAGATACGGTATTCCCCACGGTATTGCAGTCGCTCTGACGCTCACCCCGATGCTTACCTACAACGCGGATGTCTGCGAAAACGATTGTGCTGATCCTCGAGGCGCTGAACATGTTCAGCGCCGAATCGAGACAATCGTGAAATTGCTAGGAGCATCGAATCCCCGAGAAGCATGTGAACGGTTTTCCGAAATCGTCTCGAAGATCGGCTGCCCTCGTTCACTCGCCGAAGCGGGAATCACGACCACTGATCAACTGCAGAATATTGTTTCCAGCGTTAATGAACAGCGGATGTTGAATAATCCAAGAAAGACGACTTCAGCCTCGCTCATTGAACTGCTTTCCTAATTACATATTTGGAGGATCGACCATTGGATAGCCTGAATCAAAGTATACAACTCGTCATTTTCGACTGGGCCGGCACTGTGATCGACTTCGGATCGCGCGCACCGGCGGCAGCAGTCACTGGCGTGTTCGCATCCAACGGAATCGAAGTCACCGATATTGAAGCGCGCGAACCAATGGGGCTGAGCAAGCGCGAGCATCTGATTGCGATGCTCAGCATGCCGTCTATCGGTGATCGCTGGAAGTCAGTTCAGGGTCGAGATTGGAACGAACGGGATGTCGATGCGATGTACGAAGCATTTGTCCCTGTGCAGTTGGAGGCGATTCACCAACACGCGAGCCTAGTTCCTGGCTTTCTGGACGTTGCTTCCCAGCTTCGTCATCGCGGCGTACAAGTCGGTGGAACGACGGGCTATTTTCAAGCTGCAGCGGACGCGGTGCTCCGAAGTGCTTCAGAGGCAGGCTACGAACCCGACGTGAATGTTTGTGCTGACGATGTTCCGCAAGGGCGCCCCGCGCCGTGGATGATCTATCGCGCTATGGAACAATTGAGTGTTTTTCCTCCGTCTTCGGTGGTCAAAGTTGGCGACACGGTCGCGGACATTCAAGCAGGGCTCGCCGCAGGCTGCTGGTCCGTTGGAGTATGCGACAGCAGCAGTCTAATGGGACTGAGTCAAACGGTTTATGAATCGCTGCCACCAAACGAACGTACAGAGCGTTTGAATCACGCGGCCCTAGCGTTTGAAGCCGCAGGAGCACACGCCACGGTTGGTTCGATCAGCGAATTGCCAAAGCTGATCCACCGAATTCAAGAAGATGCTCTCAGTTATCCGCACATCCTAGAGACATAGACAGATTCACCGGAGTTCGGACCAGACGTACGTTTGAATGCTACCTGGATGAAACAGATTTGTCGCATCCTCGTCGACCGTCGTCTCAATTGTTAGTTTTCTGGCTCAATGAGGCCTGGAAGAGTTCCGATGTCCAATGACTGTTTGGTTGATGGCTCAGTGGAAGAGACTGATTGCAGAAACGCAATCAGTTGAGCCATTTCTGTTACGGTAATCTTTTTCTCGAACCCCTCCGGCATCATTGATTTCCCGGTCGAGGC
>JAJDEL010000484.1 GCA_029259835.1 Planctomicrobium sp.
CAAGTTCAATTTCAATTTTCCCTCGGCAAACGTCGAGGACATACTTAGGGGGACATTTCCATGTTGCGTTTTATTCGCCGCGGAGCACTGCTTTCAGCCGTGACTTGCACAGGCCTGTTTGTTGGCTGTTCGAGTTGTGAAAAATGCGGGTACATGGGTGACATTACTCCTCACCCAATCGGAACGATTTCAGATTCTGTCTGGCAACAGCAGGAAACGAATGCGGAAGCATCTGATTTCGTGATCCAGGAACATGAGTGGAACGGGAATACCGTCGATTTGAATTTGGCTGGCAAAGATCACGTCAAGCAGATCGCTGCCCGCGTCGCATCGACACCATTTCCAATCTTGGTCGAACGCAGTTCAATGAGCGTCGATCCAGAATCACGATTCAAATATCCAGTGAACAATGATGAGAAACTGGATCTTGCCAGACGAGATTTTGTCATCTCTGCCCTGCACCAAATGGGTGTTTATGATGCAGATGATCGAGTCGTCGTTTCACCAGCCTTAACACCAGGTTACACCGGATTCCAGGCTCAAGGGGCATACTACCGTGGGATGAGTGTGCGAGGCGGCGGCGGTGGCTTCGGTGGCGGTGGTGGCGGCGGCGGCGGCGGTGGCGGTGGCTTCTAAGAATATTGGTCTTCAATTGACGGAGTCTCGGAGCATCGACCAGTAGCTGAAGAAGCAAGAATTCGATTTTCGTTTCCGAACAATTCAAGATAGCGATGCTACAAGTCACGTGCGTTATCGGACTTTCCAGTTTGATGGTGCACGTGACTGACTGCGTGAGGGTGAATAATTCGTTCGTATTAACCGAAGGGTGAATCAATATGTCCATGGATCGGACTACGGGATCAAAACTTCTGTTCGTTGCATTCAGTGTCGCAACGATCTTCGCAAATGGCTGTGCAAACAAAGGTGTGCCGTTCGTTGCGGCTGGTAAGAAACCAGCCCCTAGAGACGAACTGGAATTCAGCCTGGCACGAGCGAACGAACAGGAAGGCAAGCTTGCAGATGCCTTTGAGGTTTATGAAACGCTCTATACTGCAAATCCGGCAGACGTTGAGGTGTGCCATCGATTGGGGATTGTCAAACTGCGAATGGGGCAAGCGGCCGATGGCATTACATACCTGATGGAAGCAGATGCTATTCGCCCGAATGATCCGGCAATAAAAGGTGATCTCGGGTATGCACACATTTTGTTGGGTGAGTATGACACGGCAGAAAAATTTCTCAGAGAATCGCTCAACATTGTTCCTTCGGACCAACGTGCCGTCAATAATTTAGCAATGGCGGTTGGGTATCAGGGGCGAATGGATGAAAGCTACACGCTTTACCGATCTGTGATGGATGACGCAGAAGCACATTCGAACATTGGATACATCTACTCTCAGACCGGTCGGTCTGACCTTGCCATGAAACACTACAACAAGGCTCTTGATCTCAACCCGACTCTCAAACAAGCTGCTGAAGGGCTTGTTCAGATGGACGATATCAACACTCAAGTCGCCAGTGTCAAGCAACAGAACGAAGGCAGCCGTGAAATTCAACTGACCGATGGAACAACTCGGTAACGATTGATTTTCCGTAAGAATAGACACCTCGGCAGCAAAAATCTGCCGAGGTGTTTTTTTGTTCACAATTGATCTGGTTCGCACGAACTGGGTTTCAAAGCACAGTGACGGGGCAATTTTCTTCGCTATACTCTATGCTGGCTTTACGGTTGAGTGAGTGGACTCAATGAATTCCCGGCCCAAAAGTTGACTGCTTTTTGCTGGTCTCTTATTCTGCATTTCGTAAGCAAGAGCGGCTAATACACGTAGGCAAAACGTGCAGAATCACTTGTGTTCTGCTCCTATGCTGGAGAAACAAATGCGAGAGAATAACCTACTCCCAATTGCTGGTGATCAGCCTCAAATTTATGAGGACCCTCTTGACCTCATGGACGAAATTGATCGTCTCAAGGAGAAGAAAGACGCAACGATTCTCGCCCATTACTATGTTGATGGCGAAATTCAAGACATCGCCGACTACAGCGGTGATTCTCTTCAGTTGGCTCGCGATGCGGCAAACGTGACAACATCTACGATTGTCTTTGCTGGCGTTCACTTTATGGCTGAAACCGCCAAAATGCTGAATCCAGATAAAACAGTCTTGTTGCCAGACCTGGAAGCAGGATGCTCGTTATCGGAAAGTTGCCCGGCAGACCGGCTGGCTGCTTACCAAAAGGAATTACGAGAACAGGGACGCGATTTCGTAACTGTCGCGTACATCAATACTTCCGCCGCTGTCAAAAGCTTGTGCGACTGGATTGTGACTAGCGGAAATGCACGCGAAGTCGTTGAAGAACGCGTTCCCAAAGATAAAGAAATTCTCTTCGTTCCCGATCAACATTTAGGACGATACCTTGTCGAAGTGACCGGTCGCGAGATGATTCTTTGGCCTGGTGCATGTATGGTCCATGAGGTTTTTAGCTTGCAGGATTTGCTTCGTGCAAAGCGAAAGAATCCGGAATCGATTGTGGTCTCGCATCCAGAATGCCCGCAAAATATTCTCGAAGTTTCCGACTATGTTGGAGGAACAGAGAGTATGCGGAAGTATGTCGCCTCGATCTCCGAGCCGAAAACGATTTTGGTTGCCACTGAAGCGAACATGATTCACCCTCTTGAGGCCGCCGCTCCGCAGCACGAATTTGTCCCAGTTCCTGGGATAATGACCGAAACTGGAGAAACCTGTGCTTGCAACCGTTGCCCGCATATGGCACGCAACACGCTGCAAAAAGTCCGTGATTGCTTGAAATACGGGCGTCCTGAGATATTGTGGCAACCCTATTTTGACAAAGCCAAAGAAGTCGTTGTACGCAGTTTGCTACAGTGACGAGCGCCGTTAGAATACGGGATTGTCGGCAATGGGGCGCCTCGGTTTGCGAGATGATGATTTGGCTGACTTGATCGCGACGTTGAACCTGCCACTATACAGTTTTCCTGAAGAATATTACCAAAGGTATTGAACTAAGAACATGCCCGAGACTTTGACTATCACCGACAATCGCACCGGGAAGACTTATGAGATTCCTATTGATCACGACACCGTTCGCGCCATGGATCTGCGACAAATCAAGGTCCAAGACGACGAATTCGGGATGATGACCTACGATCCGGGGTACACAAATTCAGCGTCTTGCAAAAGTGAAGTCACCTATATTGACGGTGACAAAGGGATCCTGGAATACCGCGGATACCCGATCGAACAACTCGCCGAGAAAAGTTCGTTCATGGAAGTTGCCTACCTCCTCTTGAATGGAGATCTTCCAAATGGGGGGCAGCTTGAAGGATGGCAACAGTCGCTAAGCCAACACACGATCGTTCACGAAAATATCAAGCGGCAGATGGAGTCCTTCCGCTACGATGCTCATCCGATGGGAATGATGATCAGCACAGTTGCTGCACTTTCAACTTTCTATCCCGACGCCAAAGCTGTTCGCTGTGCGGATAATCGCAAGCTGCAAATCGAACGGTTGATGGCAAAGATCCCCACGATTGCTGCATTCACGTTTCGGCATAGTCAGGGACACCCATACATCTACCCCAGTAACAAACTCGGCTACACCGAAAATTTTCTGACGATGATGTTCCGTATGGTTGGCAACGACTATGTGCCAGATCCCGCAATTGTGAAAGCTTTGGATGTGCTGTTCATTTTGCATGCAGACCACGAGCAGAATTGTTCGGCATCCGTGATGCGAGCAATCGGATCCTCGGAAGCTGATCCTTATTCCGCATGGGCTGGTGCTGCTGCTGCGCTCTACGGACCTCTCCATGGAGGAGCTAACGAAGCGGTTCTAAAAATGCTCAATGAAATCGGAGATGTGAGCAACGTTCCAGAATACATGGACAGGTGCAAGAACGGGGAATTACGCCTCATGGGGTTCGGACACCGCGTCTATAAAAATTATGACCCACGCGCACGCATTATTAAAAAATGTGCAGACGAAGTCTTTGAAGTGACCGGACGAAACCCGCTTCTCGATGTTGCGCTGGAACTCGAACGAATCGCACTCGAAGATGAATATTTCGTCAAACGCAAACTTTACCCTAACGTTGATTTCTATTCCGGCTTGATCTATCAGGCCATTGGACTTCCCGTGGCGATGTTCCCGGTTCTGTTTGCGATTCCCAGAACAATCGGTTGGCTTGCTCAATGGGCAGAGTCGCTCGAAGATAAAGAGCAACGCATTCAAAGACCGCGACAAATTTTCCTCGGCGAGCGTGAGCGGAACTACGTCCCGAGGAATGAGCGATAGAGAACAGCCTGCGTTTCGCCGCACACTTCAAGTGTGCGGCAAGGCTGTCACTCTGCGCTCGGGTGAACCCACTCCGTGGTGCCGTCTGACCAGTTTTCTTTTTTCCAAATCGGGACACGAACTTTCAGTTCGTCAATGAGAAATCGTCCGGCGTCAAAGGTGTCACCGCGATGAGGGCAACTGAGCGCGATGGCAACACTCGCTTCCGCAGGTTCGAGATGCCCGGTCCGATGGACAAGTGCAATTTTTTGAACGGGCCATTTTTCGGCAGTTTCGCTGACGAGTTCGTTCATCTTTGCAAGCGCCATTTCCGGGTAAGCATCGTAGTCGAGCGCGGTCGTTCGTTTCCCTTGTGTCAATTCACGGACTGTTCCGAGAAAAAGAATCACTGCACCAGAAAGCGGAGTCGTCACAAACTGGGTAAGTGTGTCGGCGTCAATCGGTTGATCGGTCAATTCGACAAGTCGGTTTTTTGATGGAAGTTGCATGTCTGTTGGCAATGATAAGTTTTGAAGAAAAACGTGACTTGGATTTTATTGTTCACCGTTCATTTCTGATGAACGGTGACAGCTTTGCTAACCTCCGCTGACTGGTGGGAAGCACGCAATCTGAGCGGTCTCCAGGATGACCTGATCGTCACTGGAGTATTCTGAATCAATTGCCACGAACAAACTGCCGGCAATCGGTTTGAGTTTCGGATGCTGTGCTTCAAGTGCTTTCCGAAAGTCAGCAACACTCGCTCCACCATCAACTTCGACTTCAACTTCTGAAGCCCTTGCCAATTGACTGGCTCTGGCAAACAATTTAACGGTGATTTTCATGTGTTCAGTTTTTCTGACGTTAACTGTTATTACTGCTGTTTTCACTTGCCCCTCAATCCCTAGTCACTAGACCAGCGGCCCCAAGAAGACTTCTTCTTTGGCTGCACTATCCCAGCCGCACTAAGTGATCAATGTTCGCTCTCTATGGTCAGGCGTCATTTTTCTTTGAATCGTTGGCATGATGCCGTACGACATCGCCAGGAGTTTGAGAGGGTGAAGTGTTGGCAAGGACGATTTTTGTTTCATTTGAAATTTACAGCTACTGCATTCGCTTGAGCCGAGATCGAAATCGGGACGCTGCATTTCGGAAATCAGGCCGGCTCCCATTTGAAGCGAGAGTTCGAAGTTTTTCGTACTCATCCCGAAAGCCCCCGCCATTCCAGAGCAACCTTTGTCGATGAACTGAACATTCAATTCGGGAACCAGTTTCAGAAGATCGATCCAGGGAAGCGTTGGGTTGAGGAACTTTTCATGGCACCCTGCATGGTATCCCAGCGTCATTGCCAGCGGACTTAAGTCAGTTCTTAACTTTCCCTGAGCGTGGAGAGATTGCAAATACGTCCCGACATCGATGGTCTGGTCTGCAACAAGCTGCGCGTCTGGGTGGTCAATCAAGCGTGGGTATTCGTCTTTGAGGCAAACCGCAGCTGTCGGTTCCGTGCAGACAATTTGCTTTCCTTCTCGGGCGTACTCTCCGAGTATCCCGATATTGATTTCCGCCAGCTCTCGGGCTGCGTCCAGATCTCCGGCACTGATCATTGCCATCCCTGAGGTGACTTGATGTCTCGGAATCACAACTGAGATCCCGTGATGTTCGAGTACTCGCAAGAATGCGTCACCAAGTTCAGGGTCGTGGAAATTTACGTAGTGGTCTACGAAGTAAACAACGTCAACCGATTGCCCTTTCTTTTTGTCTTCGCGATACCGACTTGCTTGCCAGGATTTTATGAATTGGCGACGGGCGAATTTTGGAAGCCGTCGGAACTTTGAAATGCCGAAGAGTTTTTCAATAATCCAGCGACTGGCTCCATTCGCCAACGCCCAGTTCGCCAAGGGTGAAATTGCGACCCCCAGTTTTCCAAATGTGTGCGCACGAGACAGATACCAATCTTCCTTGGGCAACCCTGCTTCACTCACGCACTGTGCTTTCAGTTCGATTGCCAATGCCGGGATGTTGACGTTTGAGGGGCACTCCAAATGACATTGCTTACAGTTGAAGCATGAGTCCGCCAACTCACGCGATTCTTCGGTCGAAAAAGCTTTGGCATCAATGGAATTCGTGACGAGCGCTCGGATCAGGTTCGCTTTTGCTCTTGGTGCGTTGATCTCCGCCTGCTCCGCATGAAAGAACGGACACATGCGATTGGACTCTTCTTCTTGAATACGACAACTCCCGCAACCATTGCACCTCAGAGTCTCTTCTTCAAGTTCTCCTTGATT
The DNA here is from genome assembly GCA_029259835.1 of Planctomicrobium sp. Classification (GTDB taxonomy): domain Bacteria; phylum Planctomycetota; class Planctomycetia; order Planctomycetales; family Planctomycetaceae; genus Thalassoglobus. The sequence continues at coordinate 6,571 of JAJDEL010000484.1, forward strand.
CCATCGGAGTTGCAACGGAATGAGTTCGCTGCGTTCTTGTTTTGGATCTGGATTTGCACGAAAATCGCGAATGGTCAGGTGTGGATCATCGCTGACGATCTTGCCCGGGTTGAGTAAATTGTGAGGGTCGAACAACTCTTTCACTTGCTGGAAAACTTTATAGAGCGGTCCGTATTGGCTTCGGATAAATGCTGTTCGAGCAAGTCCGTTGCCGTGTTCGCCGCTGATCGTTCCTCCGAATTGAAAAGCGACTTCGTACAACTCTCTGGAGAGTTCTTCGATTGTTGCCGCGTTGTCTGTGTTGGGGATTTCAAGAAACGGACGAAAGTGGACCTGACCAGAGGCAGCATGCGCGTAGAGTGAGGCAGTCACCCAATGCTTCTGAAACACTTTTTGAGCTTGAACAAGAAAGTCATGCAAAGCATCCGGCGGGACGGCAATGTCTTCAACAAACGGTAACGGTCGAGTTTCGCCGCGTAGTTTGGTGAGCAGTGGGACGACTCGATATGGGAGTGACCATAAGAATTCCAACTCGTCAGCGTCGTAGGTTTCTAAAGTCACAACAGATGATGGGTCAGCATTGCGGGCGACGTGAATGACATTTTGCAATCGATCTCGAACTTGGCGGTCAGTATAGCCAGTCTGTTCCACGAGCACCGCCGCTTCTGCTTGTCCCGGAATCAATTGCTTGAAACGGATATCCGCATCGCGTGCCAAAGACAGCAACCGGCGATCCATTAAGTCGCAGGCGCTCGGCTGAAGCCCGGTCATGACTTGAATTGCTTCAATCGCTCGTTGCAGGTCACCAAAAACGAGCAACGCCGCACCACGGCGAGATGGTCGTGCAGCTGTGTGTAATGTTGCTTCCGTGAAAAGCCCAAGAGTCCCTTCGGACCCGACGAGCAGGCGAGGAAGATTCAGGGATGTTTCATTAAGAATTCCACGTAAGTTGAATCCAGAGCAGTTTCGGATCAGCGCCGGTTGTCGCTCGCGAATGAGGTCTGCATTCTTCTCTAGAAGCAGCGCCAATCGGTGTGTGAGGTCGTTCTCGCGACTCGGCTTCGGAATCGATAAGGCATCTGCAACTCGCGATGCCTCAAACACAAAACCATCTGCTAGTACTGTTTCAATGCTCTGCACATGGTCTCTCATTGATCCGACACGAACGGCATGTGATCCTGCCGCATCGACAGCAAGCATTCCTCCAACAGTCGTCAGTGCTGTGTTTGATGGATCGGGAGGTAAGTACCGTTCAAACTGTCGCAAGTGTCGATTGAGTTGATTTCGGACGACTCCCGACTGAACACGAATCGTTTTCTCATCGACATGCAAAATCTCGTTCATGTGCCGGGAAAAATCGACCACGATGCCACGTCCCAGACACCCGCCTGCCACTCCCGATCCGGCTCCGCGAGCACTCAGGGGAATGTCATTCTCATATGCGTATTGAGCAAGTTTGACAACGTCTTCAGTGTGACGTGGGCAGGCGACGCCAAGTGGAAGAATTTGATAAAGACTTCCGTCACTTGAGTAGACTTCGCGCGTAACAGCATCAAAGCGTAGTTCGCCTTCGAACTCGCCTTGTAGATCTTCCAGGATTCTTAGTTGCTGTTCGTCCAATGTCACTCAGTAGAGTAGGCTCTCGCCTGCCTTCCTCGAAATGCAGATTTAACAGGCTAACTTGATCAGGCGTCTTTCTTCGTGGTCTCGTCTTCAGCTTCCTTGCGCCGGATTTCTTCTTGACGATACTTTTCGCCGGTTTCATGATCGAATGGTTTGTGTTGACTGACGTCGACGTCGTGATGTTTAGTTCGACAACGATAGCAAACCAGCACATCCCGCATCACGATGTAGAGCACCATATCAAGCAAAGCAAATGCCATCAGAATACTGAGAGCGAGGATCGGGCGATAATACATCCAGGCGATGCTGCTCGAAATCGCACCCAATGCGACGAAGAAGAGCCCGAGCCATTGCGGGAAATTCTTCTGCCGCCACAAGTCCGGGTTGCCGCAGCGCAAGCATTCGCTGGGGATTGCCTGTTCACGAACCTCGTCATTGGAAAAAGGACGCTCCCAATCACAATTCAGACAACTCAAGCTCGATGCCTCCGAGACATCGGAAGATCGATTCGTTTGATTGCATTTCGGGCAGTGGTAAGTCAGGTACATAGTTCAGACATCGTAAGTGCGATGAGGTAGCAGGAAAAGTCGTGACGCCGAAATTCATGGGCTGGAGTGCAAGCGGAACAGTGGTTTGTACAACTACTGGATCAAACTGGATGCCATTTCTCCCATGAAAACCAACGTCGTGGCGGCGTACAGGACGCCTGTCGCGGATTGTGTGTTGCGATACTTCAGGATTCGGATCGTCAATATCGCCATCGCGAAAGGTCCGATCAGTCCTGCCCATCTTAGGGTGAGAAGACTCCAGGCGAGTTCTTGCTCTGCCTCAACTGGAATCGCACCGAAGATCACCATGGCTGCACGCAACACAACGGCAGCGGCAAAAATTTGACTGAGGCGAATCAGCGGCGCCAGAACCATTCCGGTTGCGGTGAGATACCAATGTCCGAGGAGCATCGCCGCTGTGACAGAACCAATCAGCCAAGCTGCGGTCAACTGGTCAGCAATCGCGCGGGGAATTGACTCATTCGTTTTCAGCGAGTTCATCGCAAGGAATGCGAGGACGCCCGCAGAAGTCAACGCGACTATGAAAACGAAAATTGTTCCAGCTTTTCTTCGCTCTAGCGTCCAAAGAACGGACCCAAGGAAGGAGGTCAGTGCCAGGAAAATGCCGCCGAACCAGACCCAGCCTTTCACGGTTGCTGCTTCTGCTTCTTCGATTTTGAGTTGATCGCTCGTTAGGACGAGCAACACGCTCAGCCCCAGTGTCAGCAGCATTTGGATTCGAAAAAATCCAGATGTAATCTGCGCACGCGGTGCCAGACACCAAATGATCGAAAGTCCACAAATGAGACGCAGAGCGAATTCCGGAATCATCGTTTGCTGTTGATTAGGGCCATTGCTTCTGCTCGGCTGGAATCATTTTTCCGAAACAATCCGCGAACGGCGCTTGTGATGGTCAATGACCCTGGCTTTTTGATACCGCGAATCGACATGCAGGAGTGCTCCGCTTCGATCACAACGATAACCCCTTTAGGGTTCAGTTCGTCGTCGAGAAGATTCGCGATTGTCTCTGTCATTCGCTCCTGCACTTGGGGCTTGCTAGATACTTCATCAACGATTCGGGCCAACTTGCTTAAGCCAACAACACTACCGCGAGGGATGTAACCGATGTGGGCAACA
>JAJDEL010000485.1 GCA_029259835.1 Planctomicrobium sp.
TCACAAAATTGATTCGAGAAACAAAAAGCGGAAGTGACGACCAAACTCGGTATTATGTCAAACTCGACAGAAACTCAACGAATGACTGACACCACGAAGAACACGGCTAAAAATGCAGTGCGTCCTCGTGAGCAGGTCATCTTCTATCGTAGTTTCGCACATTACAGTCCTATTGGACGTTGTTGGCATCTGGAGGTTCACGGGTCAATTTTCGCACCGACCCGACGGCATATTCGCAAGCATGTGTTACTGCATCTCTTCAAGCGTGTTGTCAAGCCGGAGAAGGGAAAGCAAACCCGCAAACGGTTCAAAGATCGAGCACATCTTTTCTTGAACGTCAGCAAACGCAATAAATCGATTCCGATTGCAATTGCCGAAAAAGCTTTTGAACTACCGCGATCAACGCCAGATGGCCACTTTCAGACCACTTTGACGATCCCGGAGGAAGAATTGGAGCCTTCGATTCAGCAGGATGCTTTTGGAAGACGCTTCGTCGAGTTCGCTGCTCACCTTCCAGAAGAAGACTCTCGACTCTTTGCTGGCGAAATTGAACTACTCTCACCCGAAGGCATTTCGGTCATTTCAGACATTGACGACACAATTAAAGTCACAAACGTCGCAGACCGACGTGAACTCCTTGCAAACACGTTCACACGAGAGTTTCAAGCAGTTCCACAAATGGCAGGGACGTATCAGGCATGGGCGAATCAGGGGATCAGTTTTCATTACGTTTCGTCCAGTCCCTGGCCGCTGTATGAACCAATGCTGAATTGGCTCGACAAAGATGAATTTCCGATCGGTAGTTTGCACCTTAGAAACATTCGTCTCAGCGAGCTTCGCAAGAACTGGAAGCGCCAAATTGCCTACGAATCGAAACGCCAAACGATTCAAACCCTAATGAGAACATACCCGCACCGTCGCTTTATTTTGTGTGGAGATTCAGGAGAACGCGACGCCGAACTCTATGCCGAAATTGCATCTCAATTTGGCGATCAAGTCGAACACGTCGCGATTCGCTTCATCGAAAACGGTCACAACCGTCACTCGAGAGAGACAATTCAGCAAAAGCTCTCATTCATTCCCAAGGATCGACGGACGTTGTTTGACTCTCCCGATGAATTGCAAGCGATTGACCTCTTATAGATAGATTGCTGAAAAACGGGCAGACTTCAAAGAAGTCTCCTCGCTTTATGGCAGACTTAAAGTATGCGGTCAAATTTCAAATCGCGCGGCCGTCACTTATTCTTCAACTTAAAGGGCACGAATGGGGCCACCCAAACAAACGGGCGACCAGCTTCATCGAGCATGATTTTATGAGTCAGTCGAACTTGGCGAACAACTGATGCCAGTACGAGCGACCAAGCAGTTTGCTTTTCTGGATAGGAAACAGCAGCCTTGGCAACGTCGATTTCTTTTTTCTGACAAAAGCTGTAGTCAATCAAAATGGACGTTTTGGTTTGTTCTGAAATCGCGTCAAGAACACGTTGAAGAGGTGCCTCTTCAAAACCTGTTTTCACAAAATCGTAAAGATTTGGGACAATCAAGTTGCGCGGCCGCGTGTCATCAATGTCCCAGCCGACCGGCCAGGGATCGCTGATTTTGGAGAGCGATTGAATCGTCAGTTCAATCGTCGCATTAGGAGTCCGCAAGGGACGAAATCCAAACCCATGTTCCCGAAGCAGAATCGCCAGAGCTGTTCCACTGGAGACATTCTGGAGTTCCTGTCGAACCTCGGCAGTTTCAATCTTGAAAAACGCCTCACGTGCATCAGGATGAACGATCACAGGATAAGTTTTGTCGATAGGCAACGCATCGACGGATTCCATGAGCGGTTTCTCTTTCGTTTCCTTAGCAACCGGCAGCGACAAAGCTTTCACGACGGCATCGAACTGCTGCTTATTCAGACCCCAGAATTTCTTTCCATCAGGAGGTCCCTGAGCTCCAAAAACCTTGATTGCTTTCAACCAGGCTTTAATTTGATCAACTTGATTCATCGAGAAGGTCTTATCCGGAAAAACTAATTCTCCTTTCCGGTTGAGTTCACCGACAATTTTAATCACCCGAAACGTTCCGCGTTTTGTTTCTTTGATCTCCGGTTTGTCACTCGGAAGCGGTTGGCGAATCCGAGCATTTTCACCCATTTCCGAAAAAATCTTCCCCCACTGTTGGGCCTTCACTGGGTCGCCAACAATTCGTGGCAACATAATCTCAATCGTCAAAATGGTTTTGTTCGCCCCGATTTGCGCATCCGCCGGTTGGCATTGAAACGACAAACTAACAAGGCAAATAACAAATGCGTAATTCGAGCGAGTGAATGAGTACATCATGGCGTTCCCAGATTGGACAATGATCCCATCTATCCTACGGAGCCGAGCCGGTTTCTCACAAGATGATTTCCTGCAACAAGGCCAATCTCCTGAAACGTTGGTCTAAATATCTGTCTTGGAAAGCTGATCTGTGATCTCTTCCATACTTACGAAATTGCCAGTCCCAGCCCCAGGACAGTCCCGCTGCGTATCTTTCCAAAGGTCGGGTGACTCAACATTCGATTTCCAAAACGGCCAGGTTTGACATTGAATCGGTCGCACTGGATAGATTGTACAGCCTCGTTTTTGTGGGTCGAAGAAAACGCAGTCGCCGTTCGCGTATTCAGTCAACGAGACCTTACCGCGTGCTGGACGTGTGAATAAAAGTCGAATTTCGCCAATCGGCTTGTCAAGATAATCCGCAATGTTTCGGATTTCTTCTTCGCTCACCCAGACATACCCCGGCGAACCTGTACAGCAGTTGCCACACTGCTCACAAGAAAATTGCAATCCATCTTTGTACCAGGGTTCTTCACTCATCTCTGCTTACCAAGAAGAGGTCGATCATCTTCGAACGATTGATATTGATGACAGAAAATCCACACCAACTACTTATGAATTGACCGATTTTAACCCATCCAACAGCCCCATGTCTGCGAGGTGCTGCTGGATCAACTGCTTGCGTTCATCTGGCATCGCATAGAGTGGTTCGCTCATCCGGTCATTACACAGTCCGGCGATTCCCAGCGCCGTTTTAATACCAGTTAAGTAGCCGGATGGTGACGCGCCGACTTCGTAAAGATTTTTTGAAAGCCGCATCACCTGTTGCTGAAGCCGGTGCACTTCGCGCAGGTCCTCAGCGAGGGCAGCTTCATAGAGTGAGACGTACAAGCTCGGCACAAGATTCGCGCCACCGGAGATGCCTCCGTCACCACCCATTAATACGGACTGAGCCAATAGCTCTTCCGGACCCATGAGTAGGGTAAAGTTCTGCTGCGTGCGTTTCACTTCAATCAGTTTGTTGTAGTAATTCATGTTCGCCGAACTGTCCTTCACGCCGATGAAGTTGTCCAGGTTCAGCAAGGACTCAATTGTTTCGACATCAAAACAGATTTTCGTGTGACTCGGCATGTTGTACAGCAAAAACGGCAGCGGCAGTTCAACAGCAATCTCTTCGACGTACCGCTTCAAGTCATTCTGGTGCATCGGGAAGTAATAAGGCGTCGCCAACACAACCGCGTCCGCACCACACTCTGCAGCGAAAACCGAGAAATCGATTGATTCCGTCATTGACGTGTCAGTGATCCCGACCAGAACCGGGACGCGACCAGCCACTTGATCACAAGCCGTTTTAAGGAACTCTCGCTGAGCTGCGTGGCTCAAACTTGGAGCTTCTCCACTCGATCCGAGCAAGAACAGACCATGTACTCCGCCGCCAATGACATGATCAATGAGACGCTGAGTTCCTTCGATATCAATCTCGTCACGTCCGAGTAAAGGAGTCACCAGCGGCGGAATGACACCTTTGAGTGGTAGGGATAAGTTGGGCATAGGAGATTGATTCACTGAGTAGATATAGAATGTAAGCAGATGTTCTTTAAGTCGATCCTTGAGTCATAAAAACCGCAGCGAAAAGTCAGCAAGGGATTCAAATCTCTGCCATCGACATGACCTCGCATGAAAAATCGGACTTCACACTTCGATTGTGACGACAGTCAGGTAGAATGATAGTCTTCATCATTGTAGAAATCTAAGTATCAGCCGCAGGGGTGAGTCCAGTGTCGTTACAGCAACAACTCAATCGTCGTACGTTTCTCTCATCAACAGGTGTTGGCCTGGGTAGCGTAGCTCTTTCTGCGATGCTCACTGAAAATGCATTAGCTAAAGGAAAAACAAAGTCACTTACAGCCGGTCTGCCTGGGTTTCCGCATTTTGTGCAAAAAGTGAAACGAGTCATCTTTCTGTGTATGGCAGGCGGTCCTTCGCATCTTGAGACCTTCGATTACAAGCCGAAACTGACAGAACTCGATGGTCAGCCGATGCCGGAGTCCTTCACAAAAGGACAACCGATCGCGCAGCTTCAAGGGAAGGAATTGAAGTGCCAGGGACCGCTGACAAAGTTCGGGCAATATGGTAAGAACGGGCAAACGATCTCCGACTTCCTGCCGTGGCATCAGAAAATGGCGGACGATATTTGCATCATAAAATCGATGGTC
>JAJDEL010000486.1 GCA_029259835.1 Planctomicrobium sp.
CTGAAGCAAACCGGTCGGCTCAAACGCCAGGCCTTCTTCACCTGGTTCCCGCACCTGGTCCCAGCAGTGTCCGTTCGCGCGGGTGGCTGGAAGTTGATTCGACGATTTGAGCCACATCCGAAATATCCGGAAGTCCGAGAGCTCTACTACCTCAAGGATGACATTGGAGAAACCAGCAATCTGGCAATTCGGATGCCGGATAAGGTGAAAGAACTCGACGCACTCGTCGATCAGTTTGTGAAGGACACTGGCGCGTTAGTTCCGAAACCGAATCCGAATTTCAACTCGACCGCTCCGAAGTCTCTAGCCAAAGCGAACTCAGATTCGATCGCGGGCCTTGTTGCCAGAATGTGCAAAGTGACTGTGATTGGCGGCGCAATCCGGATCACCGCAGATGGACGTCAGCCGTTTCTCGGCACAGCTCAAGTGAAATTCAACGGTCCGCTCACGTTAAAGCTGCGAGTTCGCAGCAAGACTGGCGGAAAAGGACGAGTTCACTGGAAAACCACTGGTCAGGTTTCGTTTCCAGAATCCTCGCAAATCGCGACCTACGACCTGTCGGCTGGAACGACGTGGCAGGACGTTTCGGTCTCCTTACCGGTGCAGGGCAAACCGTCAGTGATCCGGCTGTATCTACCCGCCGAAAAAGCGGCCGTGGAATTGCAGTCGATTCAGTTCATGGACAAGAACGGCAAAAAGAAATCATGGAATTTTTTTGGAGAGGCACAATGAGCCACACATCAAAAATCCTTACCTCAGTCTTAGTTGCAGTACTGTTACTCCTGGTACATAAGGACGGCATTACGGTGTGTGCCGGTGCTGAACCTCAGCAAGACAGGAAATCCAAATCTACTCCACCGACTCGGAACGAGCATTACGTCAGGCACACTTTCAAAGCTAAAGACGGAACTGCAATCGACTACTGGATGATGTCTCCGGCGAAGATTGAGGAAGGCCGTCTGTATCCGCTGGTTCTGGCTCTGCATGGTCGCGGCGGCAGTACAGTAGCGGCAACGGAGTTGGGCTCGAATGCGTTACGAGAGCGATTCCCGTGTTTTGTGATGGCACCCGCTTCGACTGCTGCTGGGCACTGGGCACGACCGACCGGCTTCGGCAAGACCCGAAAGAATGGACGGAACACCAAGGCGATGCTGCCAGCGGCTCTCGAGGCGATGGACGCATTCATCGAGGAGCATCCCATCGATCCTGATCGAATCTACGTGACAGGTCAGTCGATGGGGGGAGCTGGGACGTTCGGCGCCATGATCCTCAGCCCCAACATCTTCGCGGCAGCCATTCCGGTCTGTGGCAGATGGGATCCCAAAGATGCTGGCAAGCTGAAAAATATCGCCATCTGGGTATTCCACGGCGACGAGGACAAAGTTGTCTCAACGGACTACAGCCGAAACATGGTTGCTGCTATCAGGAAAGCCGGTGGATCGCCTAAATACACAGAGTATGAAGGCGTCGCACACAACAGTTGGTCCCAAACCTATGCATCTCGCGAGACCTGGAAATGGCTGTTTCAACAAGAACGCTCCCGTTGATCGAAATCGCCGAACGCCAGATTAATCGTTGAAACAGAAACTCGTTCCAGGAGGCTTCCGCAGAAGCCATGCAACACAGAAACGATCACAAAATGATTCAGTCGCTCAGAATTCAAACGGGAATCCTAATATCGGCTTTCCTGTTCGCCACGACGCTCAGCGTGTCAGGAGAGGACACAGAAGTATTTCGAGAGTCATTCGACAACTTTGATTCCGCTCGTTTCAGCACAAAGATCCCGAACAAGAACACGACAGTCCGTGACGGAGTGCTTTGGACGCGAGGCAAGAGCGGCGGGAAATATCCTCCGATGGTCTATCTCGATGTGGAAGGGAAGGACCTTGAGATCTCATTTCGGTACCGTCATCTTCAGGACGGCGGCATGGTCTGGTTCTTCGTCGATGGCGATGACGGCTTTGGAAGCGTCGATCACATGCTGCGCGTCAAACTGCTTCGCACGGGACTCCAGCTTCAAATCGATTCACACTCACTGGACCCGAATCACCCTGATCGGCAGAATAAGAGTCGCCCGGCCGACAAGGTCAGTAGCGCGTATCGACTCAATGAGCGTTTCCCCCAGGAGCAGGTTGACCTTTCTGCCAACGTCTGGCATCAGGTGAAACTTGTCTTCCGAGGCGACACAGTTGACATTTCCGTCGATGGCAAGACTTGGAGCAAGACGCTGAAACATTCCTGTTTCAACGCTGCCAAGCGAAAGTTGTTATGGATGCAGAACGGTGGCGAAAAGGGCATAGAGATTGACGATATCCTTGTCAGCGAGGTCTCGTTGACCCTGGGGACGAATAGGCTTCAGGAGAGTTCAAAGTAAATGAATAGACCGATGACAGACGCCGCTTCGAACCTCATCGTCAAAAACTACCGGGAATTCTATACGGGTTGAATCACCCCTTCGAACTAGCCATCAAAGCCATCACCGGGAAAGAAACTTACTACTGCTGGGGACCTGGCGCCTCAGTGCGAAAGAATGAATAGGAATACAGGACTATCACCATGAAGATGTTTTCGAAAGCTATGAGTTTGTTGCTCGCACTGCTCGCGTTTACTTCGACGGCAGATGCGTCTGAGCTGATTCCATTGCAGGCTGGAGCGGTCTCGATGGTCTTCGATGCGGATAACGTCTTTCTGCGTTACATTCGCATCGGGTCGCATGAAGTCTTGCGAGGCATCAACGCGCCAATCCGCAATCAAAACTGGGCTACGATTGCACCTGAAGTCTCGAATCTCCACGTCGAACAGCGCGACGACAGCTTCAAAGTGACATTTGATGTAGCGTGTCAGCGGGCTGATATCGACTTCCGCTGGAAAGGTTCAATATCGGGAAGCGATCAGGGTGAGATCGAGTTTAAGTTTGATGGCGAAGCACATTCAACGTTTAAGAAAAACCGAATTGGCTTCTGCGTGCTACACGGACCGTCTGCTGCCGGTCAGCCGTGGGTGCTCGAAACGGTAGATGGGAGGAAGTCTCGTGGAGAATTTCCGAAGTTCATTTCAGCTCATCAGCCTGCAAAGAACCTGCGAGCGGTCACGCATGAAGTAGCGAAAGGTCTTCACGCCCGTGTCGCCTTCGAAGGGGACATCTTTGAAATGGAAGACCAGCGCAACTGGACTGATGCTTCGTTCAAGACCTACTGTACACCGTTGGAGATGCCTTACCCGGTCGAAGTCGCCAAAGGCTCTAAGATTTCCCAGAAGATCCGCATCAGCTTCGATGGTGATCTTCCGGATAAAGCCGCATCGCCGAACGACCAGATCGTACTCACGGTCGGCAAGGAAATTTCCAAGTTGCCACTGCTCGGTGTGCAGGTTTCAAGCGAAGCCGAGAACCTGACGGACGAGCAAGTGAAGCGGCTCAGAGTGCTAAACTTGGATCATCTTCGCGTCGATTTGGCTCTTTCCGATGAGTCGTTTGTGGAGGACCTGCGACGGGCAACGGACCAGGCCAAAGCTCTGGGAATTTCGCTCCAGATTGCCCTCGGTCTCGGGGAATCACCGTCATTCGAAACGCTGGTGAAAGAGGTCAATGACCTTCAGCCACCAGTTTCGTTCTGGCTGGTCAGAGGTGGCGATCAGGCTCACTTTGAGATGGCGAGAAAACATCTTGGTTCGATTTCAGGTAACTCCAGGATTGGTGTCACTCGCGTCACAAACTTCGTCGATCTGAATCGGGCCCGGCCGGTGGACACATCCATTGGGGCGGTCGGCTTTGCGATCAACCCACAGATTCACGCTTTCGATAACGCATCGATGATCGAGACGCTGCCGATCCACGCCGATGCGGTCAACAGCACTAGACGGTTTGCTGGTGATCGTCCCCTGATCATTGGACCGATTACGCTGGTCCCTCAACTCCTCGACGGGGTCGACCAGCCAGGAGGTCCTCCGCAGGGAGGGCCACTTCCAACTTACGTCGATAAGCGGCAAGTCGAACCATTCACCGCAGCTTGGATGCTGGGCAGTCTGAAGTACCTTGCCGACGCCGGTACGCACTCGGCCACATTTTTCGAGACCGTCGGCTGGAACGGAATCATGGACGCTGACGATGTCTCGTCGCGCCCAAAAGAGTTTCCATCGCGACCGGGTGACGTGTTCCCTGTCTATCACCTGATGAGGGAGATTGGCGAATTCAAAGGTGGCACTGTGCGTCAGATCGACACGTCTAACAACCTTGCGGCCGTTGGACTGACTTTACAAAAACCGGGACAGATGCGAGTGCTCCTCGGCAATCTCACTGGTGAAGCTCAGACCGTGACGCTTCGAGGATTCAGCCGAAAATCAGTTGGTGTTCAGGTGCTCGGCGCGAACAAGACTCAGGCAACGCCGGAACTTTCCATCAGTCTGCCACCGTACGGCATCGCACGAATTGATCAGGTGATTGATTGATGAAGTCCGATTCACCACGCGCATCTAGGATATTCCTGGCACTGACCGCCGTCAGTGCGGTCGTCTTTGTCATGGCATGGAGCACGGACAGGGCGTCGTGGATCGGACCGGCTTTGGCTGGCTGTTTTCTCAGCCTTGCTCTGGCGTCATCGACAGGGCAAGGCCTGCTGAGACAGTTAGCCTTCACGATCTGGATCGCCACTGGCGTCGTTGTCGGAATGGTCTTCCACAAATCGTTCATCACCTTTCCGCCGTGGTTCTTCGGACTTGGAGATTGGGAGCTGACCGTCCTCTTTATCCCGGTCCTGCAGATGATCATGTTCGCGATGGGGACGACGCTGAGCGCGGCGGATTTCACCCGTGTCTTCAAAATGCCCACCGGCGTCCTCATCGGTCTTGCCTGTCAGTTCACTATCATGCCACTGATTGGATTCAGTCTCGCTCGCGCCTTGGGGCTGGAGCCCGAAATTGCTGCGGGGCTGGTACTAGTGGGCTGCTCGCCGAGTGGGTTGGCCTCGAACGTGATGGCGTTTATCGCGAAGGCCAACGTCGCGATGTCCGTCACCATGACCGCGTTTTCTACATTGCTCGCACCGCTCCTGACGCCACTACTGATGAATCTGCTCGCTGGCGAATTGGTGGAGATCGACGTCCCGGCGATGATGTGGAGCATGACCAAAATCGTGTTGCTCCCGGTCCTGGCCGGTCTAGTCTTTCATCATCTCATCTACCATCGGCTTAAGTGGCTCGACCGCGTCATGCCAATTATTTCGATGGTCGGCATCCTGATCATGACCGTGTTGACGGTCGCGATCGGACGTGACAAACTCTTGCAAGTCGGCCCACTTTTGATACTAGCGTGCCTGATCCACAGCACGGCTGGTTTCACGCTGGGTTATTTCGTTTGTCGACTGCTGGGCAGAGATCAGCTCACTTGCCGGACAATTGCACTCGAAGTCGGTTTGCAGAATTCCGGCCTGGCCGCTGGTCTGGCCAAGTCGCTCGGAAAAGTCGCCACACTCGGGCTCGTGCCCATCGTCTTCGGTCCCGTGATGAACATCATCGCGTCAATACTCGCCAACTGGTGGAGAACACATCCGAACAAGTCGACAGATGATGCGTCCACCCCTGTCTTGCACACAACACAAACAAATTCAACCGAGAATTGAAGGACACATTAAGACAAAATCCCTGAAAGTCTTCAAGAAAAACCAAGCTCATGGTGAACTCATCTTGTCGCTACGCGGCACAACCGAACAAGTCGGTCAGGCCACTCGACAGGGTGGCCTGCGCAGTATCAGAATTCGCACTCTGCCTCAATCTCCAAAAGGAACGATAAGATGATAAGAACATTCACTTGCCTCGAGGTGGCGGCTCTGTTGCTGTTCGCCTTGCTGACTTCTGAATCGTCTGCAGCAGACAAACCCAACATATTGCTCATCATGACCGATCAGCAACATGTCGACATGATGAGTTGCGCTGGAAACGAACACTTGATGACACCAGCACTGGATAATTTGGCTCACGGTGGAATCCGTTTCACGAATGCGTATGTCACGAACCCTGTTTGCGTTCCAAGTCGAATCAGCATGGCGACGGGAATCATGGCAGGACGCTTTGGTGTTTTGCAGAATGGAATGAAGGCAACAATGCCCAGTGAAGTGGTTAAGAACTCGCTCGGGTTGCTGTTGAAAAACGCTGGTTACGACACATTCTATGGTGGAAAGACTCACATGTGCCGTGAGCTGGAACCGAGAGTCGCAGGCTACGACGAGTTTTTTAAGGATTCACGCGAAGCATTGCCTGCGGCGTGCATCGAGTTCACTCAGAGAGAACGCGACAAACCCTTCTTTGCCGTCGCTTCGTTCATCAACCCTCATGACATCTGCTTCGCCTACCAGGCCTATCAAATCGAATCCGGAAAGAAGATCAAAGGGAGTTCGAGAGCGCTTGCACTCTATCGGCAAGCAGCGGCTTTGCCGACAGATCAGTTACCACCACTGCCAGACAACTTTCGGATTCCTGACTTTGAACCTCCGGCAATCGAGTTCAATCTGAAAGTCACCGCCGTCACTCCCGCCAAGACGATCCGCAAACTGTATGACGAACGAGAGTGGCGAATCTATCGCTGGATTTATTGCCGACTTACCGAGCAAGTCGATCAGCAAATCGGACGGATTCTGGAATCGCTTGAGCGGAACGGACTGGCGGAAAACACGCTGATCGCTTTTACAAGTGACCACGGTGATATGGATGCATGCCATCGGCTCTCTTCCAAAGGTGTCTTCTACGAAAACTCCGCGCGCGTTCCATTTCTGATGTGCTACAAAGGGACAATTCTTCCCGGCAAAGTCGACTCGCACTTGGTTTCCAGCGGATTGGATTTGCTACCGACGCTCTGTGACTACGCTGGCGCCCTTGTGCCCAAAACTCTGCTGGGCAAAAGCCTGCGAGAGATCGCCGAAGGAAAACCGATTGCAACGTGGCGCGAGTTTGTCGTCACTGAAAACCACACCGGTCGCATGCTTCGTAGTAAGCAGTTCAAGTACTGTGTCTATCGCGACGGAGAAGCACGTGAATCGCTCATCGACCTGAAGAACGATCCCGGC
>JAJDEL010000487.1 GCA_029259835.1 Planctomicrobium sp.
GTTGGTCATGCCACTCGACTCATTCTCGAGAACTAATCGCCCCCGAACTCCCATTTTGCGCAACTCATCATTAATCGTGCAATACTCCTCTTGACGTGACGATAAGCGTGCTCAAAGCGCAATAGCTGAATCCATCCTGTCTAACCTTGGCTTCGCCGCCTTAGCCCCTTGTTAGTTGCATTACATTGTATTATGTCATACCGTTTTGGTGGGTGGTCAACTGACCACGTCTGAGTTCACTAGGCTGAATAACGGGGTCTCACGAATGTCAACCACGCAGGATTCACCAACAGTATTCATTAGTCATCGTCACGACGACAAAGTCATCGCTGACGCCCTACGCGAAGCAATCATGGATTGGAGTAGTGACGAGATAACAGTCATTCAGTCCTCACATGATAAAAGTGGTCCACGAATCGGCAAGCCTTTGATTCCAGAATTGATGGACAATCTTGGCGGTGCGAATGTAGTCATTCTGGTGTACACGGTCGACGATGCAGATTGGACATATTGCATGTTTGAATGTGGCGTCGCAACGGACCCGAAGACCGAAGAGACATCCATCGTCGTGCTGCAGTGCGCCGAGGACGTTCCAGCACCGCTGAGTGAACTGTTGCACGTCAAACCTGACAACGATTCTATCCGTCAGTTTACCCAGGAGTTTCATAAGGATCCTGAATTCTTCCCTCGACTTGGGCACGCATTTTCGAAAGATGTCAGCGATGAAACGCTAAAGAAACGCAGCGATGCGCTTTTCGAGGCTTTGGACAAAAAAGTTCCAGGGCGAATTCGCAGAGAAAAACGTCGATGGCACTACATGGATCTCGCGATGCAGCTGGATGCCAACGAGATCAGCGGCATCCGGGACTGCAGTTCAGATCAAGAGGCACTCAATCTGACACAGGATGCTGTGGAGGAGAAGTGCTTTGTGAAAGAAGGCTCACCGCAACTTTTTCCACATTTTGGGTTTAACAGCTATCAGGAGGACCTGAAGATTGTTGACTTGTACAGGAGGTGGGAGGAAGATCCGAAGTTGAAGATTAAGCACAACTGGTTGTCATCTGTCTGCTGGCAGATCATGCTGATCGTTCGCAATAAACCATCTGACGACCTTTCCGTGGCTTTCAACAGCCTGAGTGATCGGAACCGCTGGTACATTCCTGTTGTGAACCGCTGTAGTGTTGGAGCGGACGGGCAGGATCTATTCTTCCGAGTAGAACTCTATCGCGTCACACCGGCCGGTGACTGCCTCCGTGTCTACAATCCTGAATCAGGCCGCTGCGTCAAAAATAGGACAAGATAAACGGATTGACATCAACGCAAGCCACCAGGGGTGTCCCACGTGTCACCGAACGCTGGATGGTCGATGACTAAAAATTCGGATAAACAGTCAGCCCGATCAGAACGACGATTAACCCGACGATTCCCATGCAGGTTGTCATGGGGGTGATGTATTTGAGGCCTTCGCTTTCGGTCATGCCGCTCATTTTTGTGATCACCCAGAAGCCGCTGTCGTTCATCCAGGCAATTGGTTTGGAACCGCAGCCGATCGCAGCGGCAAGGTAGAATGGTTCGAACGGCAGGTTTCCGTCCCGAGCAATTCCGGACATAATTCCGACCGACGTAATCATCGCCACGGTTGCTGACCCCTGAGCAGTACGAATTGCTGTTGTAATCAAAAACGCCAGAGAGCAAATGACATGCGGGGATGCCTGTGGTAGATCCTGAATAAGACCGGCGACGCCTGTCTGTCGCAGGACTTGACCGAAGGCTCCGCCAGCGGCGGTGATCAGAATAATGACTCCGCCGCTTGCCAATGCCGATTGTACAGAGACGGAGAGTTCCTGAAACGACCTTTTCTTCTGGCGAATCAGAGTCGCCATTGCAATGATTGCGGAGAGAATCAGGGCGATGTTTTTGTCACCAAGTGTGGCAATCACGCGCCGGGTCGTGTCGCTGATTTCGACTGGAAAACTTTTGTGACCAACAATCGTATTGAGAGAAATCAAGGCGACGGGCAAGACGATTGGCAACACACTCACGGTAAACGAAGGCAATTCACTTTCGTCGACTTGCATTGCCTCTTCCAGATCGGCAAGCGAAAAATCGGGCGACTCTCGCAACGGAAGCTCAGTACGTCTATTTACGATGACCGCGTAGCAATACCCAAAAGCGGCTGAAAACAGACCGACGATCATTCCACCGAGAATCATCACTCCCAGATCAACACCAAGTTCTTCCGCAACAATCAATGGTCCCGGTGTTGGTGGAACGAGTGAATGCGCCATGGTTGCACCACAAACAATCGTCAGAACGTAGAGGATGTAATTTTTCCCTGTGCGCAGGCGCATCGCTTTCCCCAACGGGATCATCAGGTAAAAAACCGTGTCGAAAAAGACTGGAATCCCCAGAAAGAAGCCACTCGTCATAAACGCTGCCGGAGCGGATTTCTCTCCAAACCGAGCTAACGCCGTTCGCACGATGCGGTCCGCGGCACCGCTATCGAGAAGACACTTTCCAATAATCGCTGCCATGGCAATGAGGATGCCAATTTTCACGCAGGTGCCTCCGAACCCGCTGGCAACTCTCGGACCAATCGTTGCATTCGCCGCCTTGCGTGCTGATTTGAGAGACAACGAGTGAATCGCCCTCAACGACATGGGCGAGGTGATCGCAGAACTCGCTTCTCCATCTTCGATTTCAGCCAGCGCCCAATTCATTTCCCCGGAAGAGTCGTGATCAACAAACTTCATCACCCGCAAGCTTGCAATCTCTTTGTACCTCTTTGAATCGGAGTCGAGATCCAGCAGCACATATTGCATCCCCGGTTTTACATCAGAGTGCTTGTCTGCGTGGATGAGAACGTTTTGCACATCATCCATTTGAAGCTGAACATCGAACGAGACGTCCTCGATCTGGTAGCGTTCCAACGCGGCTGATGGAGTCAAGACGGCGACAATGAATGCCGCAGAAATTAACGCGAGAAACGCATGCAGTCGCAGGGCCAAGATCGATCCAACAACGACAACAACCCCTGCAAGGAGGATAAAAACAATTCCCCAGGTCGAATCCATATGTCGAGACTCTTTTTTGATATCAATAGGCGCTGATCAAAAGAGCATCGTAGCGACTCGACCCACAATGTGAAATGACTTCGCCGAAGCCAAAAGAAACGGCCTCGTGAACAATCGCTTCATCATTAAAGGGATAAGCCTGAGAAATGTTCAGCAAGCATTTTCATCTGACGAAAACTGCGTAGTAGCAAATTCCCATACAAGCGCAGAAGATACCAGCCTTAAGCCAGAGAGGTAGATTCTCGAGAGTCACCTCTTGCGGTTGCGTTTGAAATTGAACCGGCTGCGGGACTGCGACCGGCTGCCCACCCGGAACGTTCTGCTGACGGCCCACAACAGGCTGAGCTTGTTGACCTGCTGCAGGGTTGATTCCAGGGTTTGCTGCAAGAGCGGCGGGATTGATATCAGCCGAATTCGCTGCCTGCATCTTGGGTTTCATCTCTGCGGCATCGGGCTCTGAGTTATCCCACAAGATTCCACAATGTGGGCACTTTTGACCGGAATCACTTTTAACAGTGACTTGCTTAAAACAATTGCCACACACGACAGTCACCGTTGCACCAGGCGGAGCAGGTTTGCCGTCGGCTGGTCGCATGACCTTCAAGTCTGAAGAGTTCTCGCCTAATGGAGGATTCAGTGCGGCTTTCGCAAGTTCTGCCTGCCGGAATTCAACAATATTGGAAATTGGCAATCCAGGTGTCTCTGAAACCTTTGTCAGAAATTTTTCGGCGTCTTCCTCATCCGTCCATTTTAGATCGGCATCCAATATGTTGAAAAATTTCAGCTTTTCTAATTCGTATTCAATGCCATCGGGATTCCGAAACCGCCCCTTATCCGGAACGATTAATACCGCACTACTGGAGAGAGACTTCATCTCACCACGGATGACTGCTCCCAGCTTCGATCTCGCGATCACCCGAACAGCAGGAACAAAGATCAGCTTATGTTCCTCAACCGAATTGTTTTCTTCGTCCGCCCGAGAACTTCCGACAACTCCGAAAGTCACTGCGATACCAAGCAGTGTTAAAGGAAAAATTGATTTGCCCATGATTTTGTCCTCTGTCTGTGCATTGCACAAAATTCGCTTTCACGTGTAAGAGTATAGCCTCTTCCCTAAGCCAATATCAACAGTTATACGAACGAAAGTTTGTTGAGTAAACAGGCGAATTGCTCTTTTTTCCTATTGCCTCGAATTGCAAGTTCTTTCGTTGATGGGAATTTTTTCTTGGGTCGTTTATGATTGATTCGTGAATTCCCACTCAAAATGGACAGATCACGCCCCAAAAAGTTCCAGGATTCTTACGAAATTCATTCGTGAAGGTTGTTACAAAAATTGACTCCGCCGTTGTGACCACCAGGGAAACAAGCCCTCAGGCACAATTGGAATGGTGTCTCATAGATTGCGGAAGGTGCCCCTGAAGTGTTCTGGGAGCAAAATGTCCAAGTTGCTGTTGAATCTCATATTGGCTTGCGTCGCAAGAACAATGAGGACTCTTCGTGCTATCAGCTCTGCCAGGGTGAAGAACAATGGCAGCAGAGGGGACACCTCTTCGTCGTGGCAGACGGAATGGGAGGGCATGCTGTCGGGGAGCTTGCGAGCCGAATCGCGGTCGAAACTCTCCCACACACGTTTTTCAAAACAACTGAGAAGGACGTCCGTAGCACTCTTCAGGAATCAGTCACCGCTGCGAACGAAGCGATCTACCAACGTGGCAGCACGAATGCAGATTTTTTACACATGGGAACGACTTGCACCTCGCTCACGCTCTGTCATCGCGGGGCGATCGTTGCCCATGTCGGAGATAGCAGGGCTTATCGGGTGCGTCGAGACCGCATCGATCAACTGACCTTCGACCACAGTCTTGAATGGGAACTTGAGCGACGTCACCAATCTCTGGCAGGCGTCGTCGACATGAGCAAACATCGCAATATCATCACACGCTCATTGGGACCAGAACCTAATGTGGAAGTGGATGTCGAAGGTCCCTATCCGGTCATTCCAGGAGACACATTCATCCTCTGTTCGGATGGACTTTCGAATCAGGTCAGCAATGAAGAAATGGGGGCGATCGTTCGAGAACTTCCGCCTGCAAAAGCAGCGAAGTTACTCATTCACCTAGCAAATATTCGCGGCGGTCCTGACAACTCCACAGTCATTGTTGTACGAGTTGGCGATCTTCCGGCAAATGTTCAACCGACTTATGTGGAGGAAGAAATAGACACCACGCATGACCTTGGCTGGTCGTGGTTCATTGGATTTTCAGTCGCCGCGTTATCTCTTGTGGCTGGTGTCTCCATGTTACTCATGGGACATCCTGTGAAAGGTAGCATTTTGACTGTTCTTGCAGTATTCGGGTTTATTGCAATGGCAATTGGAGTCGCACGACGACAGAAACTCATACGTGATCATCAAGGTGACGAATC
The DNA here is from genome assembly GCA_029259835.1 of Planctomicrobium sp. Classification (GTDB taxonomy): domain Bacteria; phylum Planctomycetota; class Planctomycetia; order Planctomycetales; family Planctomycetaceae; genus Thalassoglobus. The sequence goes on from JAJDEL010000487.1 coordinate 5,499, forward strand.
GAAAACACAATTCCTTCGACCACACCGAACCGCAGTCAGTCTTGATTCAAAAAGTCTGTTTGAAAAGCTCTCTACCATCGAAGCAGATGTTCGTCGCGCAGCCCAGGAAGATGGATGGTCTGTGAGTTGGAAGGAGCATCAAGATGCCATTGGCGCGGCAGAACAGGCAGTTAAAGAAAAGCGTTTCTCGCGAGGCATTCGGAATCTTTCCAGCGCGATCGGTGAAATCATGGATGAGCATCCAATTCGAAACGGCACGTAAGTCTCTAGTTATTCATTCAGCGCCCTGTTCGCTGCCAACAACGTTGCTGACATTTGATCGATCACCGGCATCACCGCTGCCAATTCTTCCATGAGAGGAATGATTGCTTCCTCTTCAAACTGAGTCGCTTTCTGATCGACCCACGATTCATGAACGGTTTGCCAAGCGAGACTGAGCTTTTGAGTCGCGTCTTTGAGTTGACCTGCTCCCGATTGCAAATTTCCAATAGGCATCGTTACTCACCTTTCTCGTTCTGGTTCATGGGTCTGGCAATTTCGGCATACGATTCAAGAATCGTAATCGCCTTCTCCAGAGAGACAACAGCTTTAGGAAGATCCCCATCCAACATCGCTATGAGACCTCCGAAACGTCCGCGAAATTCATCTGCGTCATGATGAACCTGAATCGCCCAATGCTTGACGGCTTTCAATTGGTCGTGACAGTGCTGCAACCGCCGTTTTGCCCTTGCTGATGCCTGCTTCTCTTCGATACACGCAGGTCGATGCCCCGCGACTGTCCGCATTCGGCAAGAATCCAGTTCAGACCGCGTTTGCGCGACCAAATCGTAGGCTCGCTTCATTTGTGCATTCCAATAGTGAGGGCGATCATGTTCAATCCATTCAAACGTTTTGCGCAACTCCATTGTCATCGATTGAATCGCCAGTGAAGCGTCTTCAATGAAGACGATCAGCGAAGAACGAAACTCTATCAATGCGTCAATACTACGAATGTTGGCGGACATCTCACCCTCTTCAATGCTGGTTCAATTGACTCTCAGCTTATCAGATTGAAACGTAAAAACAGCCATGGATTCAACATTCTTGGAACGCAGATAGCCCGCGAAGTTTGCATCTCCGCATCCGGCGGAATACGCTTCTCGTTTTAGAACGTGTTTGAAATACCTGAGCCGAACGCGCTTGCGTCGGGCAATTCGCGAGAAAACGTGACTCCCGCAAGGCCCGTGGCTAGCGCCATCGGCTCATAAGGTGACCGAAAGTCAATTTCAAAACAGGTTCTTACTCACGCCGGATACGTCACAAAAAGCATCGATCGTGAAATTATTCACTCGTTCATTTCTGATCTGGATTGCAGGCAGTTGTCTGTTGGTGCTAATCCTTTCATTGCTCTTCGCACATGCTCCGCAACCACTCAAACGTCTCGTACTCTCCTATGTGATTTTCGGGCTTGCTTGCGGTACTGCGCTGGGATGGTTTGCTAGAGACCGGAAGTTAAGTTTCACGAAAGGGCTGGCATGCTCTTCAGTCTTGATCGTGTCTGCTGGCGGCGTTCACATTGGCTGGGTTTCTTTCCAGCAATTCAAAACCGTTCGAGCAATACAACTACAGGAAGATCCGAAACAACTCGCAATGCTGAACATGATGGAAAAGATGGCGGACGAATCAACCGCAATAGAACTTCGAGAGCGGCGTCGAGCAATGCTGCCGCAATTTCTCGATTATCTCACATTTCGCGTTTCCGGTATTGGAAAGTGGTCGCCCCCCTGGCCACTGATTTTTTGGATTGGAGAGCTCCTTCTGGCTTCTATCCTGGCGGTCTGGGTTGTATCACGGTCTGTGAATCTGGATCGAGAAAACCATTCCCTACAAAGTCAAAACGAAGAGCAAGTAAGCTGATGATTGTTGGTTTGGGAACAGATATTATTGAAATCGTTCGTATCGGAAAAATGATCGAGCGCCACGGAGAACTGTTTCTCCAGCGAGTCTATTCCGAGCAGGAAATTAAATACTGCCAACGTCACAAGGAAGCGATGCAGCACTATGCTGGCAGGTGGGCGGCAAAAGAAGCTGTGATGAAAACTCTCGGAACCGGATTTACGAAAGGTGTTGGCTGGACTGACATTCAAATCCTCAACCGGCAGTCAGGGCAGCCAATTGTGAATCTCAGTGGCGGGGCAGAACGTGTGGCGAACCTGAAGGGAATCGATGAAATTTTGATCACAATCTCACACTGTAAATCTTACGCAACTGCAACCGCAGTCGCTCTGCAACATCGTCCAGCCAAGGATTGATTCGCGCATTCATCTCCAGAATTTATTATGATCATCACTGCACGAGACAATACTCATTGAGGGAGAGTTCAGATGATACAAATGCAACGCATATTGGTTCCGATCGATTTCAGCGAGTTCGGCGAACATTCAATTCGATACGGATGTGAGTTCGCAAAAAAATTTTCCGCTGAATTACACCTTTTGAATGTGGTCGAGGACATCTATCCGATCGTTCCAGAACCGGGAACCGCCTCTCCGATCACTGGAGAATACCTCGTGGGACTCAAGGAGAGTTCCGAGCGTGCAATTGAAAACCTGCCAGAAGCAGAATGGCAGAGTGATCTCAAGATTGTGCGTTCGGTCGTCTCTGGCACACCATTTTTGGAGATCATTCGATATGCGCGCAAGGAAGACATTGACATGATCGTTATTGGAACGCACGGACGGTCTGGATTGATCCACGCATTGATGGGAAGCGTTGCTGAGAAAGTCGTCCGCAAAGCTCCTTGTCCCGTTTTAACTGTCCGCCCTGAAGGACACGACTTCGTCATGCCATAACATGGCGCGCCCTGGAGCCGCTTGGTTAAGGGACCAGGGATTGAATGGCAAGGGAATGTGAATCAGTGATGACCGTTTTGAATACTTAGAGGCTTCGCGTGACGATTCCCACTTTTATTTACTGGATCTTCGGGTGTTTCGTTCTCCTGACCAGCTTGATCGCGATGGCGCCAATGCTCATGCGTCGCCAACACAATCGAGAACTGACGCGGGCGATTCAACAATTCAAGCTGCGCCGCGAAGTCCTGGAGGCGAAGTTTGTCGATCTGGCAACATCTCTCGGAAAGCCACGCGGCTTGAGGTGGACGATCTGTGATTGGAAACCGCCTGTGGAGTTCGTCCGAGACCGTGCGACCGGCCTTTTGACCGCTTTTGCTTCTGTGGAAATTCACTTTGAAGCCATCGAAGGTGGCGACATGGAAGACGTCGCCGCTGTTGGAGATGTCCGAGACGCCTCCGCAGTCTTTCATTTCCAGAACGGAAACTGGGGAACAGGCGGCAAGGCACTCTTCAACATGAACCCAGAAACAGCGGTTTCGAAATTAGAGCACCAATTTGAAGCCATTGACGAGCCGAGTTCTGGTTCTTAGGAATTGCCCCGTAACAAGTTCTTGAATTTTTGATGTGACGACTTCTAATTAGAAACCTTCACGCGAATTGAAGGTGGATAGTCCGATGCAGTCCTTTCATAGGAGACCAGAAATCTGCGACTTCCAAGGTGAAGGTGATCTCCCGGCATTAGCGGTCCAGATTCGATCTCTGCGTCGTTAATTCCAACTTCCAAATCATCATCACCGACATGGACCACGATTTGACCTCCAATGTCATCCAAATGACAAACTGGAAGGCGACCGATATTTTTGGTCAATATCTGCCCCGACGTATCAAATGACAGCGATGCCGGAAACTC
>JAJDEL010000488.1 GCA_029259835.1 Planctomicrobium sp.
GCGACGCTCTGCACATCGCTGTCTCTGATGACGAAGGAAAAACCTGGCGAGGGTTTCGTGAGATTTATCTCGACCATCGACGCAATGAAAACCCCGCACAATCCGGCGACCGCGGTACAGCCTATCCACTCGGCGCTTACACGTCGGACGGCAAAATTGTGATGCTGGCCGGGCAAGGCTCCGGTGGCCGAAATCCGATCCTTATTGACCCGAATTGGATCGTCCAGACAGAGGCTCAAACCGACTTCTCTGATGGCCTGAATCATTGGTCGGTCTACAAGCATCACGGACCAGCAAAACGCTGGTGGCGTGCCCGAGCGGTGGGGTGTGAACTGGTGCCCAACCCTAATGTCCCAGGTCAGCAGAGCCTACACATTCGCAAGCCTGACGTTCTTCCTGCTGATGGGGCATGCTGGAATTTCCCCAACGGCTGGAAAGGATCACTCACTGCGCGCGTCATGATCCGGAAGGGTTATCATGGCGGAGTCATTTCTCTAAACGACCGTATGTTCGATCCTGTAAATGATCTTGGCGAGGAATTCGCGGTGTTCCGTGCAAAACTTGGATCCGATGGCATGATCGGCAACTCCGAGTTGATGCCCGACACATGGAGCGACATCACATTCACCTGGGATCTGTCAACCCAAATTTGCCAGTTACAGGTGGACGGCAAGGATGCAGGAGAATTGATGATCCAAAACCAAACTCTTAACGGACTCAGTTACATCCGATTTCGCTCAAGCTCCAAGGATCTCGACACCGCCGGATTCCTTGTTGACAGTGTCAAAGTTTCCCTCACCGACCCCTTCGCTCCCGCATGCAGTCAGCAAGATCAAAACACCCAGGAAAAACGATACATCGACAAGATGGTTCCACTCTGGAACAAACAATAGCTCGCGAACTCACAATCACAAATGATTCTAATTCAGAGCAAATGAAGTCCAATTTCTTCGTTGACCCCCTTCGACCCTTTTTTGCTTGCCTTGACTCCTTTTTGCTGCGAATTACCGCGAGGTAATGAGGGTTTGCAAAAAACCATTTCATCGCACCATTCTTCTCATCTATAGAGTTTTTTGCACGTTTTCCGAAACGGGCGAGTTCCTCAATAAATTGATTCTGATTTTTTTAGTCCAGATTCAAATCCTGGTCGGGCTAATTATTAAACTATTGCTGAAGCCTAACTTAGGCTTACCTGCCTCTTGGCAGCGCTGCTTCACGACTACCCGGTACTACACTACCCGGTTTTTTTTAGAAGGCTGCACCAATGGCAAAGAAACGAGTCCCCAAACCCGCTCATCACAAACCTTCCGGACAAGCCCGCGTGAGGATCAATGGGAAGGACATCTACCTTGGCGTCTGTGGCTCAGTGGAACCCCACCAACGCTATTCTGAATTGCTTGGTGAATGGAGCCGGTCGAACAGTCGTCCAGTCAAGGATGTGAAGGTCCGTGAACTGACGAAGCTCTACATCGAACACTGCAAAGTCTACTACAGCAAGAATGGTGAAGTGACTGGCGAGGTCGCCAATATCAGGTCAGCCATTCGGTTTCTAAACCAGAAGTACCGTGACATCTTGGTAAAGGAGGTCGACACGTTGAAGCTGGAGGCCGTCCGCAAACACATGATTGCAGCCGAATTACGCGCACACACGCCAGATTGAATAGGCAGAGATGGCAAACAAGCTATCGACAGATCCCGTACTTTTCGTACTTTGGAAAAACTTCAAGCAGCTCGTCGCCAGTAGTGTTTCAGCATTCCACTGACTCGAGTTGAACAAGCAACGTCCTTCAGCTTGATGGTCTGGGAAAGTTGCCCTGGTGCTCCGACGGTAGAGATCGTGTCCGTTTACTTTGACATCAAACTTGGTAACCACAAGCTAAACGCTGGAATAAACGTAATTAACAGTAACGTGATCAACAGAGGAATTAGAAAAGGAACTGTACCGCGAATCACCTGCTGAACCGAGCTGCCCGTGACGGAACTCAGCACGTACAACACCAGTCCCACTGGTGGAGTCAGCAGGCCAAGGACCAGATTCAAGATCATCACGATGCCCAGTTGCAAAGGGTCGATGCCGAACTCCAAGGCGGCTGGTAATAACACCGGAACTGTGATCAACAGCCCCGCCACCGGTTCAAGAAGCATACCCGTCACCAGCAAGGCAATGTTGATCAACAGCAGAAACACATACGGGTTATCGGTCAGCCGCAGCATCGCTTCCGTCACTGCTTGAGGCCCCTGTTCTCTCGCAATCACCCAGCCGAATAGTCCAGCCGCCGCCACGATGAACATGATCGATCCGGTTGTCGAGGCGGTCTTCACCAGCACGCCGTGAAACTCCCGGAACGACAGTGACCGGTAACAGAGACTTAGAAACAACACCCACATGACAGCCGCAGCAGCGGCTTCTGTCGGAGTAAACACACCTCCTAAAATGCCGCCCAGAATAATGACGGGCGTAAACAGCACAGGAAGCGCAGCACCAACGGCTGTCTTGAGTGGGATTTTTGGTGCAGTGGCTTCTTCGCGCAACGGGTTGCGGCGGGCATCCACGAACACAAAGACGCACAGAATTGAGGTGAGCACCAAAGCTGGCAGAACACCGGCAAGGAACAGCGCCCCGACCGAGACTCCCGCTGAAACGGCATACACGATTGCGGGAATACTGGGCGGCATAATCGGACCGATCAAAGAAGATGCTCCCGTTAGTCCCAGAGCAAAACGTTCGTCGTAGCCACGTTTCTTCATCGCTGGTACCAGCACAGAACCCAATCCCGCCGCGTCAGCAATCGCCGCTCCGCTCATCCATGAAAACATCAGGCTGCTGAAGACATTGACATACCCCAGACTGCCGGGAATTTTTCCGAGCAAACTGAGCAGCATACGAAACAGCCGATCTGCCAGTCCACCGGCATTGCTCAGGTAACCGGTCATCACGAACAACGGCACCGCCAGCAGCGGGAATGAATTGACTGTCGCCATGGAGCGCTGCAAAGCGACTCCCAATGTGATGTCCGGAGACCACGCGACATACACCAGGCACGGCAGCAGCATACTAATTGCGACCGGGACTCGAATAAATAGCAGCACAAGCATGGCAATAATTAACACCGCCAGAATCATTCGCTCTGCTCCATTTCCAGATGTAACGCTTCATCTTCAACAATGCCTTCACGCACGGTTGGTCGCCCTGTACTCAATACCTGGAGCAGGTTGACGACAGAGTGAATTGCCATCAGCAACAATCCCACTTCGACCGCGCCATACCACCAGCTCATGGGAATGCCCAGCGAAGGTGATCCCACTCTGCCCACATACCACACAAAGCGGATCCCACCAAATAATAATAGTAGGCACGTTCCTGCCACGATTCCGTGACTTAGACATTCCAGCCGCGTTTGTCCGCGAATGCTCAACCTTGGTGACAATACGTCGACAGTAATGTGTCGGCCTTCTGCCATTACAAAAGCTGCCGCCATGAAGGTCATCCAGATCAAAGCCAGGCGAGCCACCTCTTCACTCCACGTAAACGGAGCCCCGAAGAAATAGCGGGCGAAGACCTGAGCACCCATCGTGGCCAAAATTATAAATAGAAACAGGGCCGCCAGAGTTTGTTCTCCAAGGCTCATCCAGCGGACAAAACGCGAATACGGCAATGCGCTTACCGGATCCGTAGAATTTGAATCGTTGTCTGCGGTCATGGCTATTGACTTCCCACAGGCTCGGAGGTGATTTGATTGTACAACTCGCTAAACGCGAAACCGCTTGAGAAGTGTTTTCTCGCCCGCTTTCGAAACGCGTCGACATCCACATCCTCGACAATCTGCATCGTTCCGTCTTTTCGCCATTCTTCAATGAGCCTCTGTTCGTCCTCGACGACGCCGCGGTAAACCTCTTCTCCCAACTCCCGCACCACCTTCTGCAAAGTGGCCTGCTGCTCGGCGTCCAGTCGTTGCCACGCGCGTTCGTTCATCAGGATTTGTATCGAAGACTGAATGTGACCGGAAAGATTCAAGCATTTCTGCACTTCGTGAAACCCCTTTGCTTTGATCACGGGTACAGGGTTTTCCTGGCCATCCGCGATTCCCTGCTGAAGCGCCAAATAGACTTCGGCGAAGGAGATCGGCATTGGGCTGGCCCCCAAGGCTTTTCCGGATTCCTGCCACACACTCGCTGCAGGCATACGCAGGCGAAAGCCGTCCAAGTCGTCCGGATGGCGGATTGGAATGTTCGAGGTGATGTGCCGAGCCCCATACGCCCACGTGTCCAAGACACGCACGCCGTAACGCTGGCGGAGTTCGTCCCAATGCGGCGCCATTTCTTCGCCGCGCGCCACCTCCAACATGTGATCAAGATCCCGGGATGAAAACGCGGTATCCAAGACTCCCAGCGGAGGATGCCACATCGCCAGAAACGAGGGACCGGAGATCGCCAAGTCCAGTTCTCCCGCTACCAATTGTTCCAATAATTCGGTTTCGCTCCCGAGTTGAGCCGCCGGATAGACAGTCAGATCCAGATCGCTGGTGGCCTGCTGCAGTCGTTCAGCCAGATGAGCCGTCCCGTAAGCATGCGTAGGCGCACTGACTTCATACACATGAGCCATCTTCAGTCGTTGTGGTTTGTCAGCGGCATCATCAGACTGGCAACCGCAAAACGCGATCACAAAAAACGTCAACGCCTGACAATACCACGACAGAGCCGGTGAGCATTTTCGATTCATTCACATTGTTCCGGCAGTGTTTGGAGCGAGGTTCAGCATGGAGCTTACCGAGTGATCGTTCGCTGAGCAATCAAGTTAATGTTTGGTGAAAGGTTCGAACCATTTCACCTGTGATCCAGCGATCACGCATGTGGTAATGAGGGGATGGGAGTCAGGTTACTTTATTGAATCCAGAGAGGGAGGAAATCTGAAAAAGAGTTTTGCAGCCGCTTCTTCCTCAGTTCACTTCAATCGTCATCCTTGCCCTGCTTGAGATTCCTTTGAAAAAAATCAGGCAAAGCAAGGGAAGAGAAAATTGAGGACGACAATTGTGAGTTTGCACGTCATTAAGAGACAATTTCCTGGATGACATTTCCAGCAACTTCTGTCAGTCGGAAATCGCGACCATTATGTCTGTAGGTCAGGTTCTCTGCGTTCATTCCCATCAAATGTAGGATCGTTGCGTGAAGATCATTCACACTCACACGATCTTCGATAGCTTTGTGGCCGACTTCATCCGTTGCACCAAAAGAAGTTCCCCCTTATTTATTACCCCGCGGGATACAAAGACCTTAAACACCTCAGAGCAGGAGAATCTCAGGTCGAAACTCACAGGGAAGATTGAAACGTTGAACTTTGGAATTGTTGGTTTTCAGATGTCAACACTGTAGGAGAGTTTTCCCGAGTCACGAATTTTCTCCATGCGGAACACGATCCCCGTTGACTATCAATTATTCAAGTAAAAAGTAGATTCAGGCTGCCCGTCGCCAGTAGTGTTTCAGGAGTCCACCAAGCCTTGTCGAACAAGCAACATCTTAGACCACCAATACAGGTGGCCCCACTGGCAAAAGTTGATCGAATCCTGCGCTCTAACATTTCAGACTGTAGAGCGCTCTCAGCCTTGCAAAGCTGTTCACCAATTACTGAAAAGTTCGAGTTGTTGCATTAGAGCACAAAAAGAGGGTTCGCCTTACGGTCCGACACGGGGAGCCACTTAAGACACGTTACGAATAACTGAATCAAACGCTTGCCGCTCTCAAAAAAAAGTCTGTTGAGGAAGAAGGTTCATCAAATGTCCAGTTGATGAGAATAATTACTGGAGCAATTGTGACATCGAGACATCTCGGTGGATCGTCGTTTTCAACATATTGATCAATCAGGACCAACACCACCTCATCCCTTCTCCTTCTTCGGATAAGCTCTCAAGCCGAGAAGCATCTCAGCTCTCTCGGTGAGCGGTTTGGCTGCGAATTTTCTATCGGTGTATTCAGCTAGGTTGCTGGCGACGAGGGCATAGACGGCCTGACGATCTTGACTGGTGTCAACTTCAACACACTTGTTTTTGCTCTTGAAGTGCTCAACGGTGGGGAGAGTTTCAGCCTTGAAGGTGTCGAATCTCAGCTTGATACTCTCGACATTGTCGTCACTTCTGCCGGAGTACTTGGCACGGCCCAAGATACGCTTCTCGAGAATAGCGTACGGGCACTCGAAGTACAAAAATTTAGGGAGTTCAGCTTCCTTGCTGAAGATCTCGTTCCACGCTTCCAAATTGGACAGAGAGCGGGGGAATCCATCAAGCAGGAAGTTGTTCCTGCCTGTCGTTCTGATCATTGTCTCCATCTTGTTCCTCAGCAGGGTCACAATGATTTCATTGGGAATCAACTTTCCTGCAGTCATGAACTCTTCGATTGTGGCGGCGTTCGGACCTCCAGCCTGACGCTCGGCTCGGCAGAGATCACCCGTGGATAAGTGAGTCCAGCCGAGTTGAGACTCGGCAAGCTCGCACATCGTTCCTTTTCCAGCACCGGGGCCACCGAGGACAAAGACGACGTTGGGCTCGGGACAGGGCTGTCTCGGGTCGTAGTAGTGGATTGCGACATGAGGAGCAGGTGCGACTCCTTTTTTGTAGACGTGCCATTCTCTGTCGGTGGGTGGCATCTCATCTTCGCAGGTGATGTCGTATGCGAGATGACCATCGAGACGGCAGATTCTCCAGGACGTGTAGCTGTTGGAGTAGGAGAGAGCGGGGCTTCTGGCGGATTTTCCATCCGCACGATCCCACGCCATCTTGCCGTTCCAGTAGCCGAGACTTGAAACGGTTCCCGATTCAGATTTGGCGGGTGGTGCCGTTGAAGGAACGAAGAGGCCATCAACTTCAGGAAGACCTGATCCAGACACTTCAACAAAGAAGGTGTTGGGTGTGAGCTTGTTCGTTTCAGCCATAATATCTTTTGCTAATAAATAACGACTTTGGTGATAGTGTAATCTAAATCCGAGTTAATCCACCGAGTCTGCCGGTGAATTAACTCGGATTTAGATTGCGCAGTTTCTCGAAAATGAAGTGGTTCTCGCGGTGAGTTACAATAGCGATTGGTCAGGCAGGCACTGCATTGCAGTAGCCGAGGCTCAGTTTCAGCATGAGGCCCTCGATCATTCACTTTCTTCTGACTTGGCACGAGTTGGAACAGTTTGGCCTAAATTGCTGACCTCTGAAATGTTGGTAAGAGCTTGCCATGCCAGTTCGTCTTGCGCTTGCTTCAAGAGAGAGTCTAATGGCTCAAGCAGCTTGGAGTCCTCCGGAAGCATTGATCTGGCTTCGTCAATGACTTCGATCACCTCGTTGTATCGTTCGTCGTCGAGCAGTAACTTCGCCAATAGTGGATAGGCGTCATCGGATTTCGCTGGAGAGAGCCGAATCGCGTTTTGGCACATTAAAATGGCAGCATTGGTGCGACCTTCGCGCCGCATAGTCAGAGCCATGCGAACATAAGTGTGTGCATTCTTTTGTACCGCCAACACGCACATGAACGCCGTGATCGCTTTCTGATTTTGACCGGTGAGATCGTAGAAGTTCGCCAGTTCTTCGTTGACCAACAGGCTGGACGGATATCGACTTTGAGTCCGACTTAACAATTCGAATCCTTCTTGACGCTCCATCAGTTGTTGAGAAATCAACCAAAGGAACGATGGGGGATGGTTCAACAACTCAGGTTCGCTCAGTAGTGGAAGCAATAAATCGATATCTTCTTCAGCGATGAATTGACGTATTTGGTTTCGCTGCAAATCAAGATCAATCCCTTCCAGCAAATCCAATGCCCACTCTGTATCTTCCAGATCTTCACTTGATTCTTCGCCTGAATGCTTTATCAGCACACCAAACCAACAATGCATTCCACTGATGACTCGTTCTCGGACTTCTTCAGGACGTTCAAGTAAATACTGCACCGCTTTTTCTACAGAAGCATGCCTGGGATCAAACCCATAATCAGTCAGAGCGGAAACGTAGCGATCCCTTAACACAGCGCCGTGAGCAAGATTGTGAAGAGGAGGCCGTCGCGGCGGCATCGGACGATCCTCTCTGGTTGGTTGACGCTCCCCCCGCGCTCTATCACGAGGACGAAGTGGCGGTGGATGACCATGGGGATTCCTTGGATGCATTCTACGAACATCAGGTCCGTCTTGTAAAAACGGCAAATTGATGTCGTTATCCGAGATTTTCAAGTCCGAATTTATTTTCCGCATCTCATTGATTGATACTGGTGTTGCAGCGATTGTCAGCTGCTCAATGAATTGACGATCTTGACTCGCTAATTGAGCATGATGCTTGATTTCAGCGGACAAGTCAGCAATTCGATTTGTCAGATCGTGATCAGACGCTTGGTGGGCGGCAGCTTCTGCACGACGTACCGACTTGTTTGCTGCCAGCCAGTATTGTTCGCCATCGAGTGGATGCGACAAAGCCGTATCACGTAATAATTCCGCTTCACCAATCGCCCTCGCAACTGTTTCCACCGTAGACCGAAGTCGACCGGCAGCTCCGCGCGAGACAGTAGCCCAAGCACCAGTGATGACGGCAATCATCAGAGATGCGCACACGACCAACGCCGTAGCAAGTTTGCGACGCCGGTTTTTCTCTATCTCTTTCGTGCGAGCCAACTCCATTTTCCACAAACGATTCTGCAACGAATCGAGTTGCGTATCGAGCAACTCTACGATTTCGGAAGCTGATTGTGGGCGGTCATTCGGGTCAACCTGCAAGCAGTCGGTCGCGAGCTTTTTCAGCACATCGTCCGCTTGGCAATTGTGAATTCGCTCCCTGGCCTCCGACAGATCTCCCTCACTCGCCGCTTCAAACTGCTCACGGACTGTGTCTCGATCATAAAGTTCTTCTCCGGTCAGGATCTTGCATAAAATTCCGCCTAAGCTGAAGACGTCTGATGTATAGCTAACCTGATCATGTAACCCTTGCGCCTGTTCTGGTGGCATGTAAGAGGGAGTTCCCATCGCTTCTCCCATGACGGAAACCGCATCTGCTGAGAGATCGGGTAACACGTCACTTAAGTAACCGGGGCGAGTCCCTGATGATAATTCTGGTGATTGCGTCAACGGTCTGCGTTCCGAGTGAGCCTCCTTTGTCGACGTTGTTATGTCAGCGGGAGTCTCCATTGACGAATCCAACTGCTTGGCAAGTCCCCAGTCAATGACTTGGACTTCACCAAACTCTCCAACCATCACATTACTTGGTTTGAGATCTCGATGCAGAATTCCATTGGAATGGGCATACGCAACTGTCTCACAAATTTGCTTGAAGATTCCCAGGTACTTCACGACGTCAACATTTGGAGAAGAACGCTTTTCCAGGAGTTCCCATAACGTATGGCCACCAACGAGTTTCATCGCGATGAAGGCTCGATTATCGGGCAGAGAACCTTCTTCATAGACTGGAGTAATTCCGGGATGTTGCAGTTGAGCCAGAACTCGTGCTTCCGTCTCAAATCGTTGAATCAATCTTGGATCGTGAAAATCCGAAAACAATACTTTCAGTGCAACTTCCCGATCCAGCTGAAGGTCGCGAACGCGATAGACAACTCCCATGCCGCCTGCTGCAACCCGTTCTATAATTGCGTAACGTGCAGAATTTCGTGCTGTCCCAGCATTGCGTCTACGCGGTGTTTCTGAATCTTCTCTGGAATCATGCGCGAATTGTGCTGCGATTGGGCCATCTTGATCAAGAATGAACGACTTCAGCAGATCGCCTTCGTTCTGTCGCATTTGTTCGCGCAATTCCCGAACGAACGCGTCGGCGTCGATTTGGACCGATTTCCCCTTCGAACCTTCGTTGCTCACAGGCATACTATCCGCTGCGAAAAACGAATTTCGCGGATCCTGATCTGGAAATCCGTCGACCGGTTCACTTACCGCGGATTTCGAGAGAGGCATGTTGATCACTTATCTATCTGAAAGAGAAACGGAACCACTGAAAACAGAGCGCATTGAGACCATAGCTCTCAGATCAAGGCCATTTTCCCATCATCACAAAGAATCATGAAGTATTCATTCAGGGTGATCGTTGCAATCAGTCCAGGCAGACCTCCAATCACCAAAAGGTGTCCATCAGTTTTGATATCCAGTGACGGCGACACTCCATCCCCAGTGAGAAAGCCGTTGAATATCTTCGCTCGACCTGACACGAGTGAACTCTTCTTCTGTGGAAGTTTGATGGAGTGGAGTGACCAGCCAACCAAACCTTCACCACCACCGATGAAGGACATTCGAGAGAAATTGCTTTGGTAAAAATTGACTCGGTGACCGCGTTTCCGTGGACATGTTGCAATGAGTTCCTCACAATTTGAGGATGTGCCACCGCTATCACATCACGACGACGCGAATCGACATTGCCACCGCATTGGGACTGCAATTGAGTGGTGAGATTGAGTGGTCACAGAACGACTTGTTTCCACTCAAGAGCGTCCCCGTCGTCATTTCTGATCAGGACGACGATTTCCATTTACAAGCGATGCAATGGGGCCTGTTGCCACGATGGTGGAAACCGAGTGACAAGCACAAAAAGCCCACGTCATTTCAGCGAATGACCTTCAACGCTCGGTCAGAGAGTCTCCACGAAAAGCCGAGTTACCGAGATGCATTCAAGCAGCGTAGGTGCCTCATCCCGGCAACAGAGTTCTACGAAGGACCGAAGGGGGCTGCTGCTTATTTCAAGTTGGCAGAGAGCGATGTCATGTTCTTTGCCGGTCTCTGGGAAACATGGGGATCAGGGAGCGAAACTATCGACTCGTGCACGATCGTCACGACGGAAGCAAACGATTTGGTCTCCCAGTTTCACTCCAAAAACCGAATGCCTGTCATCTTGCATGATGATGATTCGCGCCGCTTGTGGATGTCGAGTGACATTGTTGAGCGACCAATCCTTGAACCTCTCTTTCAACCCCTTGCTTCGGAAAAGATGATGCATCGAAGTGTCTCTGTTTGAGTTTGGCTGGACTTTACATTTCAGTGGCAGAAATCGGGATTCACCTGCCTACTCACTGAGGACGATCACTTCAGCGAAGTATGTGTCTCAAGTCCAGGTGCAGTTTCAACCGGTAGTAAATCCGAGTGCAAACTGGGTCTTGTCGAACATTTGCGTTGAACTTGACATTCTTCTTG
>JAJDEL010000489.1 GCA_029259835.1 Planctomicrobium sp.
TTCAGCTCGATGGCTTTGCGGAAATCATTCATCGCCTTGATGTATTGATCCTGACCGATAAAGACAAGACCACGATTGTTGTAGACCTGTGGGTACTCTTGGTCGAGGTCAATTGCCTTGTTGAAGTCTCTCTCGGCAGCCTCATATTCCTTAAGGAGCAGAAGGAAGTAGCCACGCGTATTCCGAAGTTTTGGATTGTTTCCTTCGACTGCGATCGCCGAATTCATATCGCCGATCGCCTGCTTGAACAGTTTCGATTCCGCCAGAATCGCGGCTCGTTTCAGGTAGGCTTCCGTTCGTGTTGGTTTTGCCTTAATCGCTGTCGAGAGAACTTTGACGGCATTCCTGACGTCCCGTTTCTCAAGCAACTGATCAGCGGCTGCAAGCAGTTGATCGTAAGTCACCGTACGTTTCGCAGGTTTCTTGGAATCTGCTTTCGACTCATCCCCCTTGGCAACCGTTTTCGTTGACGCAGGCTTGGCCTTGGTTGACTTCGATGTTTTCGGCTCGTCTGAGCTTCCACAGCCAACAATGAGAGAACTTAAAAGTAGTAGCGAGGTGATTCGCTTCATGGCTCGTTCCAGTCCGTTGGTTCGAGTGCGATTGCAAATGGAAGACAACTGTAACAACCCATTGCAACGGCAATGGACAGAAGCTTCCTGGGAGGTAGGATCAGGCTTTTAGTTCGAATCCCGCAACCGGGTCAATCCCGATTTTGCCAGGAATTGCAGTAATTTCTCTCGCAAATCCGCACGGAACTCATTTCATAGTGACATCTTCCGTTTCACACTTGTATACAGTTGGCATCCCACAGTGACATCTTCTGATTCGCTCCCGTATAGTGCTCTCAAACAGATTTGGGAGACAAACAAATGATTATCGACGCACATCAACATTTCTGGCAGAAATCTTTGCCGTTCAACTACGACTGGCTCAACGCCCCACAGCACAAGGCAATTAACAAGGATTTCCTTCCTGGCGACCTTCAGGAGCTCATCTCACAATCGGGCGTCGATAAAACCGTTTTGGTGCAAACACAGCATGACTTGGAGGAAAATCGCTGGGCACTCGGCCTTGCTGAGAAGCACGATTTTCTCGCCGGCGTCGTCGGTTGGATCGATCTTGCCAGTCCTGAGTGTGAAGCACAACTCCTGGAATTCAAAGACCACCCGAAGTTCGTAGGCATTCGCCACATCACGCAAGACGAGCCAAGCGACGACTTCATCATCCGTGGCGATGTCCGGCGCGGCTTGAAAGTTCTTGAAAGACATGGCGTCCCGTTTGATCTACTCTTCTACGTTAAGCATCTCAAACATGCGGCACCGCTCGCGAAAGAATTTCCGAACCTGCCCCTGGTGATTGATCATCTCGCGAAACCGAGGATCAAGGAACAAGTGACCGAAGACTGGGACGATCATTTCCGAGCTGCAGCCCGGTTTCCAAACGTCTACTGCAAACTCTCAGGCATGGTGACCGAAGCAGACTGGAACAAATGGAAACCTGCCGACTTAAAACCGTATGTCGAAACCGCATTGGAAGCCTTCACACCTGACCGCTGCATGTTCGGTTCCGATTGGCCTGTCTGTGAACTCGCTGCGAGTTATCATGATGTCAAAGCCGCTCTCATAGAAATCGTCGGTCCACTCAGTGAATCCGAGCAAAGCAAAATTTTCGGCGGGACGGCCACAGAGTTTTATGAGTTGGACGTGTCTTGACTTTGAAGAATATCAGCCATTGGAGAACGATGTGGAATTAGCTCGACGCACTCATCTGTTTCGTTTAGCTCTCACTCTCTGTGTTGTGTCACTCTTTCTTGCCACAGCTCTACAAGCCGCTGATATCGACGAATGCCGGCAACTCCTACTGCATGGTGAGTACAAGAAATGCCTGACTGCGACGAGTGAAGCGATTGAAAAAGGGGTTTATGGCGAATCGTGGCATCTTGTGAAGTCGGAAGCTGAGTATCAGGTTGGCGACTATGAAGCTTCGCAAGCGACGATTCTCAAGGCTCTCGAACGGTACGGCTGGAGTGTTCGCCTGCGCTGGGCTGGGATGCGCTCGTGTCGCTATCTCAATCAGGAAGAGCAAGTCGAGAAATACATCGGAGAAATTGCGCAGTTGGTTCAGTCGTCTCCCTGGCGCTATACCGATGCGGAAAACCTCGTCACGCTTGGACGCTTCATTTTGGAACAAGGAGCCGATGCGAAAGCGGCTCAGGATGCCTTCTTCACAAGGGCGAAACGAAACAACCCGCTGCACCGCTCGCCAGTTTTAGCACTCGGGCAATTGGCTCTTGAAAAACGGGACTTTCAACTGGCAGCCGAGATTTTCACGCCGGCACTTGAGACTCACCCCGATGACCCAGACATCAACTTCGGATTGGTTCTCGCATTTGCTGAGTCAGATCGAAAAGTTGCGGGTGAATACCTGGAGAAAACCTTGAAGGGAAATCCAAATCACGCTGCCGCTTTGCTGTATCAAATCGATAAGTTGATTGATGGCGAGCAGTACGACGAAGCGACTCCGCTTCTGGAACGGGTTCTCGAAATCAACCCGAGGCACCCCGAGGCACTTGCGTATCGAACCGTGCTTGAAATGCTTCTTGGACACGATGAAGACTGGTCGAAATCGCGAAGCCTAGCTCTAAGCACCTGGAAAAAGAACCCGCTTGTCGACTTCACAATTGGTCGAAAGCTCTCACAGAAATATCGATTTCAGCAAGGCTCAACATACCAGCAACAGGCTTTGCAATTCGATCCAGAATACAAACCAGCGAGGAAACAGTTGATTCAGGATTTGCTCCGCCTGGGTCGCGAAGAGGAAGGCTGGGCGATGGCGGACAAGGTCGCCGAGCAAGATCCCTACGACGTTGGCGTTTACAATCTGGTCACCTTGCGAGACGAACTTGAAAAATTCGCAACACTAGAAGCAGAAGGCTTTCGAGTTCGCATGTCAGCGAATGAAGCTGACGTTTACGGTCAGCGAGTGCTTGATTTACTCCAGGATGCAAGTACCGAGTTCACAGCGAAATACAAACACGATCTCCCGGAGACGATTCTGGTTGAGATCTTTCCGAGACCTGCGGATTTTGAAGTTCGTACATTTGGAATGCCGGGTGTCGTTGGTTTTCTGGGGGTCTGTTTTGGTGATGTGATTACCGCAAACAGCCCTGCGTCTCAGGATGCAAATCCGGTGAACTTTGAGTCGGTTCTCTGGCATGAATTCGTGCATGTGATCACGCTCAACAAGACGAACAACCGGATGCCGCGCTGGTTGAGCGAAGGCATCTCCGTCTACGAGGAACGGCAACGTGATTCATCCTGGGGCGAGCGGATGAACCTCACCTACCGCAAGATGATTCTGGACGGAGAACTTTCACCGATCAGCGATATGAGCCAGATGTTCCTCACTCCGAAGTCGCCGATGCACGTTCAGTTTGCGTATTTCCAAAGCTCACTGATTGTTGAACACATTATTGATCAGTATGGTTTTGAGGCGTTACTCAACATCCTTGAGGACCTGGCCGTCGGCATTTCGATCAATGAAAGTATTTCACGGCACGTTGCTCCATTGGAACAAGTCGACGAGGAGTTTTCGAAATATGCAATCAAGCTTGCCGAAGACTTTGGGAAGGATGTCGACTGGTCACCTCCGGAACTTGCCGAAGTGCTGCGCAGTCCTGACTTCAAGAAATCAGCACTCGCCTGGGCCGAGACTCATCCGACGAATTATGTCGGACTCAAGACGCTGGCAGAAAGGCTTATCAAAGCTAAAAACGAAGACACCGCCGCAAAAATTCTAGAGAAGGCGATTTCCCTCTTCCCCCATGAAACAGGCAGTGAAAGTCCCCATTTATTATTGGCGAACATTTATCGCAAGCAAGGTGAGACTGAGCGAGAGCAGCAAACGCTTTTGGCATTTAGTGCGATAGACGATGATGCAGCCAACGCGTACTTGCGTCTATTTGAAATTTTTCTGGCTCAAGAAGACTGGGATGCAGCAGAGCGTTTCGCCTCGAAGTTAATCGGAGTCAAACCGCTGATTTCGCAACCACACGCGGCACTTGCCTCAGCGTATGAACACTTAAACCGACCGCAGGAGGCAGTCGCCGCGATTGAATCGCTGCTTGCACTGAACCCGCCCGACCTCGCGGATCTCTACTACCGAAAAGCGATTCAGCAACGATTACTCAAAAAGAACAAAGCCGCACGGCGTAGTGTACTTCAAGCACTCGAAGAAGCCCCCCGGTATCGGGCGGCGTTGTCGCTTCTTGTTGAACTGAACAATGATTCTTCTTC
>JAJDEL010000490.1 GCA_029259835.1 Planctomicrobium sp.
ATTGCGACTGAAAAAAATGGCGACCAAGCCATCTGGTATGGAGACGTTGTCGAAATTGAACTCGCTACTGATTCGCACAGTTATTATCAACTGGCCATCAACCCAGCGAGTGCACTCGTTGATCTTGATCGTGGGGCTCCGCGAAACAAGTGGTTTAACTGGTCATCAAAAGCAGAAGTTGCCACGAACATTGCTGATGATCACTGGACGATCGAAATGCGTATCCCAGTCACGCAAGATGCCAACGACCCTTTGCATCAGGTGATCGGTCGTAAGCCAACTCAAAGCCTTCCCTGGCACATCAATATCTGCCGTCAGCGGATTCGCAACAACGGAATAGAGTATTCCGCATTCTCGCCAACTGGGTCAAAGGGATTTCACAGTCCATTGAAATTTGCACATTTCTATTCTGGGCGATCTCACCAGTTTGATGCTGATGTGACAGTGGTCGATTATCTCATCAGCCATCGAGCTGCAGGATCACTCGTTCGTCAAAGAAAATGGAATGATGCACTCGATGAATACATAGCGCTATCAGAATCCGAACAAATCAACGACTTCCAAAAGTCTGACGCCTTAGCGGAAGCGGCGAACTGTGCTTTGGCTCTTAACGAGTTAGCAAAAGCTGAGAAACTAGCGAGACTCATCCCGATTGAAACCATTTCTGAGACCGTGCACATGCAAATTTTGGCGACACAACGAAAATGGATGGAGATTGTCACACAAGTGGGAAGCGAAGAACTCACGAACTGGCCTTTCTGGCAGATCGGTGCAGCTGCATATTTACGAGGGAAAGCCCGATACTTTATGAAGAACTCAAAGCAAGCAGACACAGATCTGCAGCTTGCTCTCCGTTACGAACCGGACAAGCGAATTCAGCTCAACATTCGGACATTAATGGCCAGCAATTGTGAAACTGAGCTTGGTGATAAAGAAAGAGCACTCAAATTGTATCGCCAAAATATCGAGGGCATGAAAAAAATTGGCGCTGCCGATGAATTCCGATCTGTAGATCGAGCGGCAGCGATCTTGTGCACTGATCTGAAATATGATGAAGCCATTGAGATCTTTCGAGTCGTTGACTATGAGAAGCTGACCGGTTTCTGGCTTTATGAAATGTTAATCTCCAAGGCAAACACGCTAATCTTGGCAGGACGGAAAGCGGAAGCCGAGAATTTGTATCGAAGAGTCATTGAAGCTGACCAAGCGTCTGAAGAGCAACGAATACGGGCACTTGTTCCGCAATAAACGGCGTCTTTCAAGTCGGAGTCAATGAAGTAAAATTCGGCGAGTGGTGCATCACTGTATGTAAAAAGATCGAACCCGATCGCCAGATTTTATAATTCTTTTCCGGTAGCCCTGCAGTGGGCGTCCATCATCGGGGCCAACCGCTTCGCTTTTGACCCTGGCACCCGTGAGAGTGGCTCGAACTCGGTAGTCGCCTCTCACTCACGCATTCTTCCTCCGCTTCCGTCTCCAGTAGCCGATCAGGCCAATGCCTCCAATGCCTCCCATGCCGAGCAAGGCGAGGCTCGATGGTTCAGGAATTGCGACCGTTGCGTCCTGGATGGAGATGGTTTGGCCACCCCCGAACGCGTATTCAGCCGGCGTGATGCCAAGGTCAGCAACTGTCACATCTAATAACGTCAGTCCTCCACTCATCGACGTACCAGAGACATACCCGACGGGCAACTCAAATCGACCAGAACTCGCATGGAACTGGAACTGAACAGCGCCTTGTAGGTTCCCTGCGCAAACGCAGAAATGATTGATCATTTCACCGAGATTGAATCTCTCTGGGCCGAAGTGATTTAACACCCTACACCCCTGCCCCGGTGGATTCGCCTGCAGGCGTTTTCTTACGCGTTTATCAGGTTCTCAAACGGTCTCAGTGTTGCGCCCACGTTGCGCAGAACGCGGAGGAGTGAGAAATACTGCATTTAAAAAGCCATAAAACAAAAAAAACCGAGAACAGAGAGTCGGTGGAACGTGTTGCAAACAGAGTTTGATGTGGTTTGATTCACTAGGATATACATTGACGGGATTGACAATAACCCGGAAACCCCTTTCGTTGCATTTTGACGCAATTAGCTGTTTTTTGATAAGCACTGTTGCAAAATCGTTGCAAAATGGGGTTGGCAGATGGAAGAGAGAAAGCACTTAACCAACGCTTCAATCAGGGAAATTGAACTCCCCAAAGGCGTCGCAATCTACGTCTACGATACAAAACTGACAGGCTTCTGCATCTGTGTCTCCCCAAAGGGCAAGCGGACGTTTTATTACAACGGTCGTGTCAACGGGAAATCGAAACGATTAAAGATTGGCACGTCCCCTGAGATTAACACTACGGACGCCAGAGAGGTTTGCAAGACAATCGTCGGCGACATCGCCAAAGGGAAGGACATCGAACACCAGCGACTTGCTGGACGGCATACGCTCGGTGAACTCTTTGAAATGTATCTCAGGGTCCACGCGAAGCCGAACAAGTGGACGTGGAAGGATGACGTTCGGGACTTCGACCGTTTTTGTGTGAAGTGGAAGCACAAACCGCTCGTCTAGATTCGCCGGGGAATGATTGCCGAACTGGTTACAACCGTCCAGGCTGAGAACGGAGCATCGGCAGCGCACAAGATTCGGGCGTTGCTTTCGAAGATGTTCAATATCGCGATCAAGCATGAGTGGGTCGAATACAACCCGGTAACCGGAACCGACCGTCCGAAGATTGCGAGCCGTGACCGATATCTACGTCCTGATGAAATTGCGAAGTTTTTCGACGCGGTCGACCAACTGCAACGTGAGACCAGCCGAGACTTCATCAGGCTTGCGGTCTACACAGGCGCTCGCCGGGGAAATCTCTGCGAAATGGAGTGGCAAGAACTCGACCTGAATCGTGGTGTCTGGGCGATCCCAAAAGAGAAATTCAAAGGGAAGCGAGTTTACACGGTCCCATTGATTCCACAAGCTCTTGAAATTCTTCGCAGGAGGAAGCAGGACGCTCTTTCAGACGTACCGTGGGTATTTCCGGGCGGCGGCAAGACTGGTCACATCATCGATCCGAAAGAGGCAATGAAGCGAGTCAAAAAGCTCTCAGGAATCGAAGACCTACGATTCCATGACCTGCGCCGAATTCTGGGAGCATGGCAGAACAACGGAGGGACGCCGACGCGGCTCATTCAGGGGACGATGGGACACGCCAATATAGCAACCACAGCGACAAGCTATTCGCCGAACGAAGTTGAGCCAATCCGGCGCAGTCGATGCAGGCGGCAGTTGATGCCATGACACAAACTAAGGAGGGAGAAGAATGACAGACATTCCAAGATTTAGCGATTCTGAAACTCGTGTTGCGTTCGCCCTGTACGAATACCTTCAGGAGGATGGCATTGCTATAAGTCCTAAAAAGTTCAGTTCATTCTGCACTGAATCTGAGTCGCCAGAGGCTTCAACATTTACGTACTTTGAATTTCTCGGCTTTATTTCAGCCCGGAAGCCTGACGAATTTGAGGCCGAACATATTTTGAACTTGTATCCGACAGACGATCCTCACATCGAACCCTATGTTTACAGCATCGGAGG
>JAJDEL010000050.1 GCA_029259835.1 Planctomicrobium sp.
ACTTCCTGCCTCTCGACTGAAAGACCTCACCATGACTCTTCAGCGTCGAAAATTTCTCTTGCATTCAGTAGCGTCTGGGCTTCTTGCGTTACCTGTTCTCGGTCGTCGAACTCTTTTTGCGGACTCACTTGTGGCGTCTGAAAAACATTTTGAAGTTGTGGACGTCAAACGAACGACCGTGAAACTGGAATACCGCCCGGCTCCGCGGCGAAACATGGATCGTGAACTGCCTCATTGGCGATACGTCGAAATCTGCGACGTGACGCTGAAGTCCGGAGTCACTGGCACTGGGGAAACGCTGCTGTATTATACTTGGGGAGTTCCGGAAGATGCGGACGTTGCCAAAGTTGTCGGCAAGAGTGCCGTTGAAATGATGTGGGACGATTCTCTCGGCGCCGGATTGCAAATGGCCCTCTTCGATGCAGTCGGCCGCACGGCAGGGGTGCCTGTCCATGCACTGTTTGGAAAACAGGTTCACCAGCAGACGCCACTCTCGTGGTGGAATATCGATACGACTGCCGAGGACATGGCGAGCGAATGCCAACTCGCCGAGAGTTTGGGATACATGTCATACAAAACAAAAGGACGCCCCTGGTTTGATGTCTTCGATCAAATGGATGCCGCGGTCGAAGGTCTAAGCGATAACTTCAAAATCGACATGGACTTTAACGAAACTCTCCGCGATGCGAAGCGCGGTCTCCCGATTCTGAAACGGTTGGACAGGTATCCTCAAACGGACATTTTTGAATCGCCGATTCCTCAGTGGATGGTCAAAGACAATCGCAAAATCAATGACGCGACCGATGTCAAAATTGCGATGCACTACGGCGACCCTTCTCCAACAAAAGTTGTCCGTTCGAAATGCTGCGATGGATTTGTCATGAGTGGAGGAGCAACGAAAATCATGAGCGGTGGACGTTTCTGTGAAGAAACCGGCTTACCATTCTGGTTGCAGGTTGTCGGGGCGGGGCTGACGGCGGCTTACTCGCTGCACTTCGGAGGCACTCTCGAACAAGCAGTCTGGCCTGCCGTGAATTGTCATCAACTGTATGAAGACGATCTGCTCGTGCAGCCAATTCAGCTCAAAGATGGCTTCGCTGCGGTACCAGACAAACCCGGTATTGGATTTGAAGTCAATCGCGACACGATTGAAAAGCTAAAAATCAAACGCCCGGAACGTCGTCCTGAGCCGCCGCGACTGATTGAAACAACCTGGGCCGATGGGACTCAGATGTATACAGCCAATAACGGCAAAGTGAACTTCATGCTCGATGCCGCGAACGCTGAAAAGTATCCGTACTATCAAGATGGCGCCGATACCAGACTCGTCGAAAACGACGGTAGCGACCGCTGGAAAACGTTATACGAGGCGGCAAGAAAGCAAGGCCCGATTACCGTATGAGATTGAAGCCATTTCTCTTCACAAACTCGTTTTTCCAATTGCCAACCCTTCGCGAATGTCGATAGAGTAGAGCGTAGATCACTCAGGAAGAGTGGCTGCCACTTCGAAAGAAACATCATGTTGAGAATTGAAAGCCCATCCAAAAGCCGACTCTGCGACGGTATGAACCGGCGCCGGTTTATTGAAATTGGCTCATTGGGAACCTTCGGTCTTGGCTTGTCGTCACTGCTTCGCAACGAAGCAATCGCTGCCGATGCCGCCGGTCAGTCCACTTCACATAAGTCCAAGCGATCAGTCATTCTCATCTGGCAACATGGAGGCCCATCGCAACTTGATACTTTCGACATGAAGCCGATGGCTCCGGCTGAAATTCGCGGACCGTATCAACCGATTGCGACGACTGTTCCTGGTCTCGATGTTTCTGAAATCTGTTCAGAGCAAGCGAAGGTGATGGATAAGTGTTCGGTCATCCGCAGTTTCAGTCACGGCAACGGAGACCACTGGGCCGCAGCTCACTGGATGTTAACCGGTCGTCTCGGCGCGAACGGTTCGGACCGGATACCACGTCAACCGTCGATGGGCGCGGTCGCGTCGCATCTCCTCGGTCCACGCCTGCCTGGCTCGCTCACGAGTGTGAACATCAACGATGGTGGCTTTGGATTCCATGGTGGTGCCTGGTTGGGTGTGGCTCGGAACCCTTTTCGCTATGGCGAATACAGCTACGGCAACGAAGCTGGTCGACTCCCGACCGGAGACCACAAAAGTTTCACGCTGAGCGATGGATTGACGCAAAACCGGCTGCTTGACCGAGTCTCTTTGCAAAATCAACTGGATCAATTAAATCGCCGCATTGACTCATTCTCAACCTTTGCTCAAGTGGATGATGTCGAGGGACAGGCACTCGACATTCTGATGTCTGGACGGACTCGCGAAGCTTTCAACCTCGACTCCGAAGATCAAAAGACGCGGGAGCGTTACGGAGACGGCTGGGGAGAGCAAGCATTGCTCGCTCGACGATTGGTTGAAGCAGGCGTTCGTTTTGTTTCTTTGAACACCGGATACTGGGATAACCATAGCAATATTAAAAACGCTCTTGATGGAAAAATGCCAGCGCACGACCGGGCGGTTGGCACATTGATTCAGGATCTCTCAGATCGGGGAATGCTGGATGATACGCTTGTGATTACCGCAGGGGAATTTGGTCGAACACCGAAAATCAACGGCGGCGCAGGTCGCGATCATTGGCCGCAAGCACAAAGCATTTTGATCAGCGGAGGTGGCTACCGACATGGTCAGGTGATCGGCAGCACGAATGGCAAAGCCGAACATCCAACTTCCAGGCCGGTCGGCGTCGAGGATTTCTGCGCCATCGTTTATCACGCACTCGGTTTAGAAACTCACGACACCATCATTGATCCTTCTGATCGCCCGGTCCATCTTGTCCCAGGTGGTCAGGTGCCGAGGGAATTGGTGTGATTTCTGCAAATCTATAAAACTGTACGGTCGATGTTGTGTTTTGCAGAGATTAATTTCTTGAGCATCTGCGTTCGCTCAAAGTGTTGGACGCTCCAACAATGAATTCACGATATTGCCGGAGACGTCGGTGAGGCGGAAGTCGCGGCCCTGGAAGCGATAGGTGAGTCGCTTGTGGTCCAGACCGAATAAATGCAAAGTCGTTGCGTGCAGGTCGTGAATATGGACGGGGTCTTTCGCGACGCCCCAGCCAATCTCATCTGTTTCGCCAATGATTTGTCCCCCTTTCACTCCTCCGCCAGCGAGCCACATGCTGAACGAGTACGGATGGTGATCGCGCCCGGTTACGGTCTTGAAGTTCACACGGTTTTCGCCAAGCGGCGTGCGACCAAATTCTCCTCCCCACACGACTAATGTTTCATCAAGTAAGCCTCTTTGCTTCAAATCTTTGAGCAGTGCCGCGACTGGTTGATCGGAAATTTGGGTGTAGCGTTTCAGGCCGCTATCTAAGTTACTGTGGTGATCCCAGGTTGAGAGAAAGAGAGTGACAAAGCGAACGCCACGTTCGATCATACGCCGAGCCAACAGGCAATTCCGGGCATAAGAACCCATGAAACCGACAGTCTTGTCCTTCGCAGTATCAGGTCGGTCCAAGCCGTAGGCTTCGAGAGTCGCTTTCGATTCCCCGGCCAAATCAAGCAATTCCGGGGCTGTTTTCTGCATTCGAAATGCAAGTTCGTATGCCTCAATTCGACTGGCAACTTCCGGGTTACCAACGTTGTCATAACGAAAACGGTTGAGTTCGTTAATCGTCTGGATACTTCGCCTTTGAAAGTCGCGGGACATCCCTTCTGGGTTTGCCAGATTCAATACGGGACTGCCCTGATTCCGAAAGAGTGTCCCGGAGTATTGAGTCGGTAAGAACCCGCTCGACCAACTCGATGCTCCGCCCGGCAGACCTCTGCCGAGTGTCGTCATCGCGACGTAGCTGGGCAGATTGTTCGACTCACTGCCGAGACCATAAGTCAGCCAGGAGCCAAGTGAAGGGCGACCTTGCAACGCCGAGCCAGTGAGCATCATCAACTGACCTGGAAGGTGATTGAATTGCTCGCCGTGCATCGAACGGACAAGTGCAATGTCATCGACGCAAGTACTCAGGTGCGGCAACAGATCTGACAAGTCCATTCCGCATTCGCCATACTTTTTGAATGTACGCGGACTCCCCATGAGCCTCGCACTCTCTTTCTGGATGAAGGCGAACTTGATTTCATTCAGCAGCGACTCCGGCATTGGCTGACCGTCGAGTTCATTCAGAAGCGGCTTTGGATCACAGAGATCCATTTGGCTGGGTCCACCTTCCATGAACAGGAAGATACAGCGTTTGGCTTTCGGAGCGAAATGTGCGAAAGGAAGTTGTGACTCGCCAGCGAGCAAGCCTTCTTCATTCAAAAGCGAAGCGAGCGCCAGCGTGCCCAGTCCACTCGCACTGGAAGTGAAGAACTGTCGGCGTTGCAAGTCAAAATTTTCGTGGTTGCTGTTTTTCATTCGGGGGCAATAGTTTGAGGAGATCAAAGTTCTCCAGTCGTTCAGTCGCGCGTGACAAATTCGTCAAGGTTCATCACGATGCGCGCCATCGCTGTCATTGTCGTCATTTTAGATTCTTCAGCGGACGTCCCTTTTTCAATGTTCATCTGCAATAGATCATCGTAAGCAGCCATCAGGTGTTTCAACTCACGTTCAGCCGGTAGTCTTCCCAGACATCGCAGGAAGATTTCGGAAACTGCGACTGACGCATTGTCTTCGGATTCCGCGCTTACATCGCGCCCTAACGCCTGCGCGCATTCGTAGAAAACAGGACCGTTGAGTAACGTGAGTGCTTGCAGGGGAGTATTTGAACGCTCTCTGCGGCTACAGGAAAGTGTGGCATCTGGAGCATCAAATGT
>JAJDEL010000491.1 GCA_029259835.1 Planctomicrobium sp.
GAATCACATTGGGAAGAAGAACGATGCCGGAAACATTTGCAATTGCCATTAGCGGAGCTGCTGGTCGGATGGGGCAGCGGCTTGTTGCACTCACTCAAGCCGATCCGGAACTTGAGCTTGTCGCAGCGCTCGAAGCAGAAAACTCACCTGCTCTAGGAAAAGATGCCGGGGCAGTTGCCGGTCTCGGAAACATCGGTGT
Source organism: Planctomicrobium sp. (assembly GCA_029259835.1). Lineage (GTDB taxonomy): Bacteria > Planctomycetota > Planctomycetia > Planctomycetales > Planctomycetaceae > Thalassoglobus. Next base: position 200 of record JAJDEL010000491.1, read on the forward strand.
CGAAATCACTTCCCAGCTTCCAGAACGCGTTGATGCCGTTATCGACTTTTCGATTCCGGAAGGGGCTGTTGCTATCGCAAAAACTTGTGCCACACGAGGTATTTCGCTTGTCGAGGCAACAACAGGCCTGTCGGCAGAACAACGACAATTCATCCTCGATGCCGCACAAGAAACCGCTGTCGTCATGGCACCGAGCATGAGCCTGGCAGTCAACCTTGCCATGAAACTGGTTGCTGAGGCGGGAGAGGCTTTGAAAGGTCTTTCCAGCGGTGTCGATGTCGAAGTCGTTGAACGTCACCACCGATTCAAGGAAGATGCTCCCAGCGGAACGGCTCTCAAGTTTGGAGAAATTGTCGCCGACAAAATGGGCCAAACCGAACACATCCATGGTCGCGAAGGTCAGACAGGCCAACGACCTCAAACTGAAATCGGCTATCACGCCCTGAGAACTGGCGACAATGTCGGCGAACATCAAATCGTGTTCGGCATGATGGGCGAAACGCTCGAAATCTCCGTTCGTGGTCATGCTAGAGACAGCTACGCCTACGGTGCCCTCACTGCTGCAAAATTCGCAGCCACGCAAGGTGCCGGTCTGTACTCCATGGCAGATGTCCTCAACCTGTGAGAACTTCAATGATCCGTGTTTTTGCAATCGCTTGCTCTCTCTTCCTTTGCGCTGTCATAACGCAAGCAGCGGAGCCTGTCCATCAATTCGAACTTCAAGCTGGAGATTCGACACGCGAAGATTGCCCTGTCTGGATTGCACTCCCAGAAATGCTACGCGGCTCGAAGCATTTGCAGCTCACAAACAAGTCGAACAACCAGAGTGTTCCTTCTCAATTGAGCGAAGATGGGCGGCAACTCGTTTTCATTCTGGATCAAAAGCTACCGCCCGGCGAACCTCGCCACTATGAGCTTTCGACAAAGACGACTTCAACTGATAAAGAAGGTACGAAGTGCCTGATTGAAGATGGGACAATCTCACTGGCAATTGGTGAACGAGCAATCCTCACCTATCACACAGAAATTGCAGAGCCACCGCCCGGCATCTCACCACTGTTGAACCGCAGTGGACACATTCATCCGTTCCTCACTCCCGCTGGGAAGACCGTGACCGATGAATATCCAAGCGACCATTTGCACCAGCACGCAATCTTCGCTGCCTGGACGAAAACGTTTTTCGAAGGTGAACGCGTCGACTTCTGGAACCAATTGGCAGGCACCGGCACTGTCGGCCATCGAGAACTGTTGGAGTCAACATCTGGCCCAGTCTTCGCCTCTTTCAAAGTCCGCTTGGTTCATCGCGTTCTCAAAGCTGCTCCGCGAGATGTTCTCGACGAAACCTGGAGAGTGCGGCTGTACAAAATTCAACATTTACATACGTTCGACATCGAATCAATCCAAACTTGCGTTGCGAAAACACCGCTCACGATTGCTGAATACCATTACGGTGGCTTTGCTTATCGTGGGAGTGCGGAGTGGATCAAGAACAATCAGCATCACATCATCACAAATGAAACCGAAGACCGAAAGATCGGCAACCATACCAAGCCCAACTGGACCGCGGTTTATGGACCAGTTGGGGGCGATCTTTGTGGGGCAGCCATGTTTTCTCACCCTTCAAATTTCCGCAGTCCCCAACCCGTTCGGCTTCATCCCAGTATGCCTTATTTTGTTTATTCTCCAGCAGTACTCGGAGAGTTTGATCTGAGCCCCGGAAAACCTTACGTAACGAATAACAGATACATCTCATTCGACGGAAAGCCGGATAAGAAACAGCTAGATTTGGCTTGGGAGGCGTATTCCTCACCACCAAAAGTGAAATGGACCGCTTCTCAGTAACAAATCAGTCAATCCAAATTCGAACAACCCTCGATTGTGTCGTGTCCAGCGACTGGTATTATGAACTGTCCCAAACTGAATTCCGATGAATTCAGCACCGAAATGATCACCTTTTCAGAACCACTTCATGTCGACCGACCTCGCATACCAGTCCAGTATCTGCCCTAATCATTCCGCTTCATACGGTGTCGATGAAGTCCTGACTGCCTGTCCGGAGACAGGCGAGTTGCTCGACATTCAATACGACTGGGACCGTGTCGAAGTCCCTTCCTCACTTAAAGAATTCGAATCTCGCTGGTCGAACCGAAATAATCCGCTCGACTATAGCGGCGTCTGGCGTTTCCGGCAGTTGCTTCCGTTCGCTCCTGACAATCAAATCGTAACGATTGGTGAAGGTCAAACTTTGCTGCAACGCTCAGACAGCGTTGCGAAGTATGTCGGGATGAATGCAGGTCAACTCCACCTTCAATACGAAGGACTCAACCCTTCCGGCAGTTTCAAAGACAACGGCATGACCGCTGCCTTTACC
>JAJDEL010000492.1 GCA_029259835.1 Planctomicrobium sp.
TGGCGATATAGTCGCTCACCGATTCGTATTCGTCCGCCAAACGCAATTGTCCACGCGCTTCCTCTGCAACAGAGTGAGGAACATTACCAGAGAGGAGATTCGTGACAAACTCGGAAACCTCATCGTGAATCGAATCGAGAACCTGCTCACGGTGTTTCAACCGGTCACCCAATTCTTTATCCGGGTCATCTTGTTGCATCAATTCCAGCAGCCAGTCAAGCATCTTGGAACAGCTATCGCCCATTCTCTCAATTTCTTTTTGAGATTGATCAATCGCCAAAGCGGGTGTGTCCAGGATGCGAATGTTGAGGTCGGTTAAGCGTGGCTTCTCCTTGAATTCTTTCGCTGGAACCATGCGTTCCAAAAACCGAACAAAGAATGGCAGGAACGGAAAGAAGATGAGAGTATTGACCACATTGAAGACGGTGTGCGTTGCAGCAATTGCGGCAATCACATACGGGAATGTCTCAACGCCATCGACAACCACCGCTTGTGCAACGTTTCCACCAAGCCCCCATTGAATCAAACCAATATACCATCGAAAAATCAAAGTGATCCAGAAGACGCCAATCAAGTTAAAGATCACATGAAAGTACGCCGCGCGGCGAGCATTTGTTGTGGCACCTAGTGACGCCAGGAAAGCAGTGATCGTCGTCCCGATATTCTCCCCAAGAACTAAAGCAGCAGCCGTTTCGAAAGGGATGACCCCTTGTGACGCAAGAGAAATCGTGATGCCGAGCGTGGCAGATGATGACTGCACGAGAGTCGTCATGACACACCCAACAAGGGCACACTTGAGTACACCAGGGTAGTCATCGGCCTGAAAGCGTTGGAACCATGCCTCAAAATCCGGAAGATCTTTAGTGAAGCTGCAAGCATCTTTCATCAGTTCGAGACCGAAAAAGACCATGCCGACGCCCATGATCGACATTGCCCAATATCGCCAGCGGTCTCCCTTGGAGAACAGATAGATGAATGCAGAAAACCCCAGCAATGGTAGACCGTATTTTCCGACTTTCAGAACCAGGAGCCAGCCCGTAATTGTGGTCCCGATATTCGCGCCCATGATCACGCCGATGGCCTGTGAAAGTTCCATCACTCCGCTATTCACGAACCCGATGACCATGACCGTTGTGATCGAACTTGACTGAACAACGCACGTGACAACAACGCCAACACCGGTGGCAAGGACTCGTTGTGTCGTCACCAGACTAATCAATCGCCTCAGGGAGTTTCCTGCGACCGCCTGCATGCCCTCGGACATGTTCTTCATGCCCAATAGAAAAATTCCCAGCCCACCCACGAGTTCACAAATCAGGTTCACTAACGCTGAAAGTTCCATTCGAGTACCGCTTCGATTGTGAAGGTATTATTTAGAAACGTTAAGTCGACGGTCATTCTAGGGACTCAACCGAACGATTCAACTCGTTATTAAGAGTGTGGTGTGGTCGCAATAATTGAGGCGAAATTCGGGAGAATTCTCTGGTTCGGTTCGCCTGCACTGCGTTATGGCCCGAAGAAATGCTACTATGATGGCATTCCTTGCGAGACAACGCTTTCTCAAGTTCAGGACTCCACGCAATGGGAGTATTGAACACGAGCGACGATGCCGCCTATCACGTATCCAAGACTGCATTTGCGATCAGAAATATCAGAGAAAATGGCAACAGCGACATCACATCCCAAGAAAGCAGCAGCGTTCGTTAAGAACGCCGAGCGAGCAAGCTGGCATGACCGAACTCTCTGGTTCGTGAGAGCAAAAAGAGACGCTGCCGCCTCGACCGTTCCAGAATGGGAAGACCTCCGTGAGCGGGCATCGCAAATCAAGATGCACACGATGACGCATCTTGATGAACTCCTGGAGCAATTTGAAGAACGAGCGAAAGCAAACGGCATTCAGGTTCACTGGGCGATCGATGCCGCCGAGCACAACCAAATTGTCCTCGATTTGCTTCAAAAGCATGACGTCAAAAAGCTCGTCAAAAGTAAGTCAATGCTCACAGAGGAATGCCACCTCAATCCGTTCCTGGAGCGGCATGAAATTGAAGTTGTTGACACGGACTTGGGCGAGTGGATCGTACAGCTTCGCGAAGAGCCTCCCAGTCATATCGTGATGCCTGCGATTCACACGAAACGGGAAGAAATTGGCGAATTGTTCCATGAGAAGATTGGCACAGAGAAAGGCGCGACCGACCCGCAGTACTTAACGGAAGCCGCGCGGCAGGAGTTGAGGCAGAGGTTTCTCTCTGCGGACGCCGGGTTAACCGGGGTCAATTTTGCCATCGCAGAAACCGGAGGAATTGTTGTCTGTACCAACGAAGGCAACGCCGACCTGGGGACGTCGCTGCCGAAACTTCACATCGCCTGCATGGGCATTGAAAAACTGATCCCACGCTCCGATGACCTCGGAGTTTTTCTGCGCTTGCTTGCTCGCTCTGCAACAGGGCAACCGATTACGACTTACACAACGCACTTCCATGGACCACGCAACGACGATTGCGAAATGCACGTCGTGCTGGTCGACAATGGTCGCAGTGAATTATTGGGAACGGAAGAGTTTCGCCGATCTCTCAATTGCATCCGCTGCGGTGCTTGCATGAACACCTGCCCGGTTTATCGGCGTAGTGGTGGACATAGCTACAACAA
>JAJDEL010000493.1 GCA_029259835.1 Planctomicrobium sp.
GATCCACTGACGCCAACAGTCCATCGGGACGCGGACGAGAAGTTTTACTTCCGCCATCTCGAATGGTGTTGTATGACGATGGCGGAGCAGATAGCGAATGAGGGTGCGGTCGTTGGAGACTTTTTTAGTTCCGGCTCCATAACTGACTCGGGCAGCCTGAACGATAGATTCGTCATTGCCCATACAGTCGACGAGGCAGACAAACCCGTCGTTAAGAACAGGAAATTTTTCCCAGCGTAGACGTTCGATTTCAGTCGCGTTTGAAGACATTGAGCTTTTTAATATCCGTAGGGTGTTCTTGTACTATGAATTACGATGTTCAGGGATTATGGATGGCAGAGACAGGGAGTTCAATCGAGGAACGCTGTGGAATCTCGATGTTCGGAATCTTCATCGTGGTTGGCTTGAACTCTGAGATAGCGCCAGTCATTCTCTAGCCATGCAATCTCATCCATGTAGAAAGAATGATTTCCGTGCCAACGACAGAGTGGACCCCCACGACATCCAGCGAACTCAGTCGCATTGTTTCCGACAATTTCCAGGGAGAGAAGTTACCATTTTCTCCCGTCGGCGGACGAACTTCACTCAGTTCCGGCGGGCAGGTTCCGCCTGAAACCGTCATTTTAGCAACGAGTGAACTTCATCAGATCGTCGATTATCCTGCCCTGGACATGACGATTACAGTCGAAGCAGGAATTCGTGTTGAGGAACTCCAGGAGGAACTTGCCAAGCAACAGCAACGTCTTCCAATCGATATTCCTCAAGTCAACCGAGCGACGTTGGGAGGAGCAATCGCGTCTAACGCATGTGGTCCATCTCGCTTTGGTTACGGAACATTTCGAGACTATGTGATCGGAATCTCTGCCGTAGATGCCCGAGGTCGCCTGTTTTCCGCAGGTGGTAAAGTGGTTAAAAATGTCGCAGGCTACGATCTCTGCAAACTGCTGACCGGCTCCATGGGAACGCTGGCGACGATTACCGAAGTGACATTAAAACTACGACCCTTGTTCGAAAAACGACTTTTGGTTGTCGCTGCATTTGATCCTGATAATTTCACTGAATCTGTTTTGGATGATCTCAGCCGATCCAAGACAACTCCAGTGATGATGGATGCGTTGAACCCTAAAGCGTCCAGGCAACTCAGCGGGGAAGGAAGTCGCCACTTTCCAGACCAGAAAACGTTGCTGTGGATCGGGTTTGAGGGTTCAGAAAGCGAGACGGGTTGGCAAGCGACAACGATCATCGAAGAGTTAAATCGGCATCAACCCGACGAAATTATTACGCTACAAAATGACGAACATAAACAAGTTTACGAGGCTCTTGTGGAATTTCAAACTGCGAGTGATGACCCGGTCACTTTTCGCGCGAGCCTTCCGAAATCACAATGTGCTGAATTTTTGAGGCTAGCAACATCGCATGAGGTCGCCGGTCAGGCGCATGTTGGGAACGGAGTTGTGTACGGTCACCTCCCAGATCGATGCACGTCTGCAACACTCGCAAATGAGATTATTTCCCCTTTACGCACTTTTACAGAACAGGCTGGTGGCGCATTATCCATTCTTCACTGCGACTCAGATTGGAAATCCGAAATTGACCTTTACGGTAAACCGTCCGACGCATGGAAGCTGATGACTGGTATCAAAAAAGTCCTCGACCCTGCCGGAATACTTAGCCCGAATCGTATGATTTAAGAGATGCATCTTTCTTTCTGGTGCTAAACGATAAATCTTTCGAAGCATGTTCACGTTCAATTCCGTCTCCCTTGCCCCTCAATCCCTAGCCCCTCGATCCATCTATGACTGAACATCCACGTACGATGCGTTGGAACGGTAACCCTGATGGCTGGTTGACGATGATCGACCAGACGTTGCTACCGGTCCAGTTCAAGGAAATCGAATGTAAGACGGTCGAAGATGTATGGGAAGCGATCAAAATGCTGCGAGTGCGTGGTGCCCCGGCAATCGGGTGTGCGGCTGCTTATGGCGTCATCGTCGGACTGCAAACTCTGGAATCGAATGCCGACCGTGATGCCTTCAATTATCGACTGAATGAAGTCACTGGGTATCTTGCCGAGAGTCGCCCGACGGCGGTAAATCTGTTCTGGGCGCTTGACCGAATTAAGAGGGTTGCACAAGAAAACGCTGAACTTTCGCCTGTCAAAATGCACCAACGTTTACTTGACGAAGCAAAAGCTATTGAAATCGAAGATCGAGAAATGTGTGCCGCGATTGGTCGCCACGGAGCAACCTTGATCGATCCAGGAACTGGAATTCTCACGCATTGCAATGCAGGTGGGCTTGCGACCGCCGGGGACGGAACGGCTTTGGCAATCATGTTTGCTGCTTCCGCGGACGGGAAGGAGATTCACGTCTACGCCGACGAAACACGACCTCTCCTTCAAGGTGCAAGACTGACGACGTGGGAGCTTCAACAGCGCGGCGTGCCTGTCACTCTCATTTGTGATTCCATGGCAGGGCAAGTCATGAAGGAGAAACGGGTACAGGCAGTCATCACCGGTGCTGATCGAATTGCTGCGAATGGAGATGCGTGTAATAAAATTGGAACCTATTCCGTTGCCGTCTTGGCGAAGGCTCATGGCATCCCGTTCTACGTAGCTGCTCCGTCAACGACGTTTGACTTATCATTGGAATCGGGCGACCTCATCCCGATTGAAGAACGACTCCCGGAAGAGATCACCGCTGGCATGGGCAAGCAGACCGCGCCTGAGAACACTGAAGTTTATAACCCGGCATTTGATGTCGCCCCAGCGGAATTGATCGAAGCCATTATCACAGAGAAAGGAATCATCAGCCCGGTCACAACAGAAAATGTGCGGTCGATGATCGAAGAGTGATGGTCTATCTCAACAAAATCTATACGAAAACAGGCGACACTGGCGAAACAGCACTGGGAGACGGGACGCGAGTTTCCAAAACTCATCCACGGATCAGTGCTTACGGTGGTGTTGATGAACTGAATGCCAGCCTCGGTTTGGTGTTGGCGTACGGTCAACTCTCCGCCGAAGTCGTGGTGACACTCACGACGATACAGAATGACCTGTTCGACGTTGGTGCGGATCTTTGCATCCCTGAATCAGACGAACCGAAAGACTTCGAACCGCTGCGCGTGAGACAACAGCAGATCGATCAACTCGAAACATGGATCGACGAACAGACTGCCGAACTAACGCCGCTCGAAAGTTTCATTCTT
>JAJDEL010000494.1 GCA_029259835.1 Planctomicrobium sp.
GAAGGCTGGGACGCCAACACTGTCACCCATGTTTTGGGTGTCCGTGCGTTTGGGACGCAGCTTCTTTGCGAGCAAGTGATTGGTCGAGCCTTGCGGCGGCAATCGTATGATCTGAACGAGCAAAACCTGTTCAATGTGGAATACGCTGACGTGCTTGGAATTCCATTTGACTTCACCGCTGAACCGGTCATCTCGAAGCCTCAAAAACCACGCCAAACGATTCACGTCAAGGCGATGCGTCCGGAACGTGATGAACTGGAGATTAGTTTTCCAAGAGTGGCTGGTTACCGCGTTGACTTGCCGGAACAACGGCTCACCGCAAAATTCGGCAGTGACCATGTTCTTGAGTTAACTCCCGATTTGATCGGTGCCACCGAAACACAGAATTCGGGAATCATCGGCAAACAAGTCGAACTCACCTTGGCTCACACCGGAGATGTTCGACCGTCTCAGGTTCTCTACGAACTGACATCCCATTTGGTACTCTCGAAATGGCGTGACCCTGGTGAAGAGCCAAAGCTGCACTTGTTTGGTCAATTGAAACGAATTGCTCGGCAGTGGATGGAAACTTCCTTGGTCTGCAAAGGTGGAACGTATCCCGCACAGTTGAAATACAAAATGATTGCCGATTTGGCTTGCGAAAAAATCACGCGTGGGATTGTGGAAGAAATGATTGGTAAAAATGCCATCAAGGCGACCCTCGACCCATACAACCCCATCGGCTCAACGATGAACGTCGGTTTCAACACCTCAAAAGAAGACCGCTGGGAAACCGACTCTCAACGCTGTCATATCAACTGGGTCATTCTTGATAGTGACTGGGAAGCTGAATTCTGTCGAGTTGCTGAGAAACACCCAAAGGTCAAATCTTACGTCAAGAATCACAACCTTGGCCTGGAAGTCCCCTATCGTTACGGCAGTGAAATGCGGAAGTATCGCCCTGACTTTATCGTCCTGGTCGATGATGGTCATGGTCCTGACGACCTGCTTCATCTCATCGTTGAAATCAAAGGCTATCGCCGCGAGGATGCCAAAGAAAAGAAAGGGACGATGGACGCCTACTGGATTCCTGGTGTCAACAATTTGGGACGCTGTGGTCGCTGGGCATTCGCCGAATTTACCGACGTTTACGAAATCGAATCTGACTTTGAAGCCAAAGTTGAGCAGAAGTTCAATGAGATGATCGAGGCAGCCAAGGAAGATGAGCAGCCCACGGAGACCAACGCGTGAGCGACGAAAAACGAGAAATCTCGACGACTGGATCAGCCGATAAACCAACAGATTTGGTGCCATCAGAGTTGATCGGTGAGCTACGCGGTCTCATTCAACAGACCCGCTCTGGTGTGGCACAAACTGTCAATTCGGCGATGGTCAATCTGTATTGGCAAGTTGGGATGCGAATCCGTACCGAAGTGCTAAACAATGAGCGTGCCGACTACGGAAAACAGATTTGTGCGACAGTGTCGAACAAATTGGTGGCGGAGTACGGCAACGGGTTCTCGAAGGCAAATCTCCTCAGAATGATGCAGTTTGCGGAGCTTTTCCCGGATTCTCAAATTGTCGTGACACTGTCACGACAATTGAGCTGGAGTCATTTTGTGGCGGTTATTCCAGTCAAAGACCAACTCAAACGCGATTTCTACGCTGAAATGTGTCGCCTGGAAAACTGGAGCGTGCGGACGCTGCGAGCAAAAATCAATGGCATGCTGTTCGAGCGAACAGCACTGTCCAAAAAGCCCGCTGAGCTTGCCAGTCAGGAAATTGCCAAGCTACGTGATGAAGACCAACTCTCCCCCGATCTGGTCTTTCGCGATCCGTACTTTCTGGACTTTCTCCAACTCAAAGAGACGTACAGCGAGAAAGACCTTGAATCGGCGATCCTTCACGAACTGCAATCCTTCATTCTGGAACTGGGAACCGGATTCGCGTTCGTCGGTCGTCAGGTTCGTATCACGATTGATGGTGAAGACCACTACATCGACCTGCTCTTCTATCACCGAATGCTCAAGCGACTGGTCGCCATTGATTTGAAACTTGGCACGTTCAAAGCAGCCTACAAAGGCCAAATGGAACTCTATTTACGCTGGCTCGAAAAACACGAAATGCAGACAGGTGAAGAAACACCGCTGGGGATGATTCTCTGTGCTGACAAATCATCCGAAAAAATTGAACTGCTGCGTTTGGACGAAAGCGGCATTCACGTTGCCAGCTACTTAACAGAGTTACCACCGATTGATGTTCTTCGCCAGAAACTGCACGAGTCCATTGAGCGAGCACAAAAGATGTTGGAAAACCGAGAGACTGAATCAAACGATCAACAGCAAGGAGACAATTGACTGACACCGCTTTGATTGACATCGATTAGAGACTGGGATCAGCTTTGAAAAAGAAAAACATGGCCAAGAAACGTAAGACACAAAAGAAAACAATCGCCACCATCAAGCATGAAGAGGCAACGCGGACCAACATCCCGACTGCGGAAATGGAATCTGTTGTCGCGGATGCGGATAAGTCTCCGATTCAGGTTGCTTACGAACGTCGTAATCGCGACCTTGATCCGCAACTGGTTTGGCGGGGGAAATATGAGCAAGACCAATCAGACCTGAAAGTGAATGCACCTCCGCTTTACATTCAGGAGAAAGTGCATCCGAAGGTTCTCATTGACGACCTGCTCAAGAAGACGGAAGATCAGGAGAAGTCCATACCAGGAACGCAGATGGATCTCTTTTCCGACTTCAACGGCTTGCCCGATGAAAACGCCAAGACTGAGTTCTATCAGCATGATTCCAACTGGTCGAACCGCATGATTCTGGGCGACAGCCTGCAAGTCATGGCATCACTCGCCGAACGCGAAGGACTGCGTGGCAAAGTCCAATGCATCTACCTCGACCCACCTTACGGCATAAAATTCAACAGCAACTTCCAGTGGTCTACGACCAACACCAGCGTGACGGATGGCAAAGCCGACCACATTACGCGTGAGCCAGAACAGGTGAAGGCATTTCGTGATACTTGGCGTGATGGGATTCATTCGTATCTGACGTATCTTCGTGATCGACTCACGGTCGCGAGGGATTTACTGACAGATAGTGGTTCGGTTTTTGTGCAAATTGGCGATGAGAATGTCCATCGCGTTCGCACTTTAATGGACGACATATTTGGAGAAGACAATTTTTGTGCTCAGATTTTCTTCAAAAAACAAGTGGTGCGGGAAGCCCTGGAGAGTTAACTTCACTTGCTTCCACTGGTGACTACTTACTTTGGTATGCAAAGGACTACAACAAAAAGAAATTCCGTCATATGTCATTGGAAAAAGTTTTTGGCGGAGAAAAATCTGGTGCCTATAGGCTTGTCCGTGAACAAAGCGGAGAGGTTCGAGCGTTCACAACAGAGGAAAAAGAGTCTCCTGAATTGTTGGCAACCAAAGACATTTGCCGAATTGATAACATAACTTCGCAGTCCGGCGTTGAAAAAACGAAATATCCTGTTCATCTCGAAGGCAAAGTTTTTACTCCTAATAAAGGTGTTTGGAAAACTGGTGAAGAGGGAATGGGCCGACTACTGAAAGCTAATCGTGTTTCCGCAGGGAAAACTGCGATTGGATACATTCGTCGCATTGCTGATTATCCAGCAGTGAAAATCAACAATACATGGGACGACACCGCGATAAGCGGAGCTTCGGATAAATTCTACGTTGTTCAAACGACGACAAAAGTAGTCGAGAGATGCCTACTTTTGGCCACCGACCCCGGCGACTTGGTTCTCGACCCTACCTGCGGCTCTGGAACGACTGCTTACGTTGCCGAGCAATGGGGCC
>JAJDEL010000495.1 GCA_029259835.1 Planctomicrobium sp.
AATTGGGTTCGTCCGGTTTGGGTCGCGGAGTCGGTTAGAAGGTTGGCAATTTGATTTGCTCGGCGGAGTCAATCTGCGGCAAGACCCTGACGAGGGTCTCGACATGCAGGCAACAGACTACCGCTACGACTTGCCGTTGACGTACCGCAATGGACCTCACGGATTCAAAATGGGGTACTACCATGTGAGTGCTCACGTCGGTGATGAATTTCTCGTGGCGAACCAGACACTTCAGCGAGACAACTTCGTCCGCGACGTCTTCAACTTCGGATACTCCTACCATCCGTCTCCTGAACTACGGTTGTATGGAGAAATCGGCTATGGATTCAATGTAGACGTCTCAGAGCCGCTGGAATTTCAGTTTGGTTTCGACTACGGACCCGCCACTGTCACGAGAATTTATGGCGCCCCGTTTATGGCATTGAATGTTCATTTGCGGGAAGAACTCAACTTCGGCGGCAACATCGCCCTGCAAGCAGGCTGGGCCTGGCGCGGCGAATCCATCGCCGCTGGGATTCTCCGCAGCGGAGCCTATTTCTACGACGGCGGCAGCTCGCAGTTCGCCTTCCACGACGTCCACGAAACACAAATCGGCTGGGGTCTCTGGTACGACTATTAGTCAAACACGATCTTGAGCTTCGATCAAGTAGGAACTGACCCGAAATAGATTCTCAACATCAGCCGTTTGGGCGCTAGCCCCGGATCGAATTCCGGTTCACGCTCAGAACCGGGGCTAGCGCCCTGCGGCTGATACAGATCAAATTAACTCGGAAATCATTACAAGACTATTCCTTATTCTTAATCTCAATCTCAATCTTTCTCATAATCATATTCGGCTTCAAGAAAAAACTCCGCCCCACACATGAAGCGTGAGGCGAAGCCTCGAATCAAACTTGCTTCACAAGCTACAGCAAGTTGACAACTTTGTCGGTCAAACCCTTTTCGCCCAGAATGACGTTCAGGTTTCCGCTCGCAGCGACCTTTTCAAGGACTTCCAGTTCACGCATTCGCATGAGAGCCGGGTTGTCCGCGAGCAGTTTTGCTGTGTTGGCTTGCGACCGAATCGCTGCGGTTTCTTCTCGACGAGAAATCAAGTTGGCCTCAGCGGCTTTCTTCGCCTCGGTCACCTTGTTCATCAAGTCTTTCATGTCACCCGGCAGGATGACATCTCGAATCCCGACCGATGCGATCTCCAGACCAAGCTCACCTGCCCGGCGACGGGCGCTTTCTTCAACCTCAGTCGAGACAGCATCCTTCTCCTGCAGGAACGCATCAAGTTCTCGCGCACCGATCACGCTTCGCAGCACAAGCTGCGTCTCGCGGTACAGCGCCTGTCGAACATCGTCCGTCTGACTGACAGCCTTGCGAGCGTCGACAACTTTGTAAGTGACAACCGCGTTGAGCCGCAGCGTCACTTTGTCCGCCGTCATCATATCCTGACCGCTCACATCAACCATCGTCTCCCGCAGGTCCACCTCGATGATTTTGGCCTCAGCTTGTCCTTTCCAGAAGGCGTAAAGTCCAGATGTGAGAGTCTCGACATAACGACCGTTGACGAACAAAACACCGACGCTGTCGCGTTCGACTTTACAAATGTCAAGCACTTGCGAAGCCATGGCCGACCGGCTGATCACTTTCAGGTCATCATGCTCGAACCGAACAGTCCGGGCATCAACGATCTCCACACGGACACTTTTCTGATCGAGCCAGTACGCGTACAGACCTGCCGGCAACACGTGGCTGAATCGACCTTCGACCCAGACGAGCGCCCGCTCGTGGTCCTTCAGATCCAATACAACCGCGCGGTCCTTCAGCACACCAGACTTGACGATCAAGTCCAGCTTCTCATGCACCAACCACGGAGATCGCTTCGAAACAACATCGACTTCGACTTTCCAAAACGGATCGAAAAACCAACGCTTGCCAGCATTCAAAATCCCACGAAACTCCCCATCCCGAAACAGGAGTCCAGCTTCGTAAGTTCGAATTTTGTAACGTTTGAATGGGTACATGCTTTTCTCCTTCTGCGACTGTTTGTTCGACTACAATAAAGACAATCCCAGGCCAGTCGCGGGCAAGGGATTGAGGGGCAAGGGTCGGAAGTCGCGCGGAATTAAGTTGCCGAATTAAAAGCCCGGCATTTCTAAAATGCCGGGCTTTTTCGCTGTGAATGCGGCACTATACTCTCGCACAATTCCTAAGAGTTCCTGAATCGCTCCTCAACTCACATTGATAACTCGAACAACGATTCTCAGTACAAGACCCTTTTTCTGAGAATAAGTTCATCCGATTTATGCAATCTGCGTTGCTATTTAAGAATGAACTTCCAGCGACCTTCAAGAGTGTCTAAATGGCTGCAACATTGAATGAAGAACGAATCCCGGTTTCGGGTGATGAAGTTCGATACTTCTACCTGAGGAGTGAAATTCGCAGATGTGCGATGTACGTGACAAGTGGGTGTTTGCTGATCAGCGTATTGTTCTGGTTTGTGGCAGTAGATCGTGAAATTTCTGAGCGAATTTTCGGTTGCATGGTCTCCCTGTCTATCGCGATCTGGATGTCGCAGTTTTTCTTATTGGCGAGAGTCAAGGTAGACCGACGCGGCATCTCCCGACGAGTTCTCTTATGGTGGGACTTATGGCCTTGGGAAGCGTTCGCCGATGGGCGAATTCGACACGCAGATCGGCGGTCGGTGAAGGAATATCGATACTCTTCAAAACTCTGGGGATTCCAGAGGCTCCGGTTGGAAATTCTCAATACACCTGACGAACTCGAAGTCGACACGCTCATTCGAAAAGTCTGGACTCCACCGCCATTGGAACCACTCCCCGAGTCGATTCAAATCGAGAGGGGACTTTTCAACGGAAGAATGGTCAAGCAGATTGAGTTGACTGCATCGCATCTCACGATTATTAGAAAACAAGAGACCACAGAGTTCCAATGGTCAGATGTCGACAAGGTCGAAATCTGGCGAAGCGAATCTGACCGCGCGGACTTCGTAAGAATGTTCATTCACTTTCATGATGACCGATTAAATTGTTTTCAAAACCAAGATTCTAATTACCGTGCGCCTGATGAAATCTTCAGCAGCTTCATCCTGGAACACATCCCCAAGGAACGAATTCATGACTTTGCATTCAAAGGACGACTGAGAAGCCTAGCAGAGTTGGAAGATCGAATAGCTCGGGAAGAAAAACAATTGCGAGAATACCGAAACATGAAGTGGGCATCGGCAATGGTGATTCCCGTCTCCGGATTCGCAGCGTTCTTTGTTGATCCTGAAACTCTCGGACTTGTCATCATGCTCTTCACGTTCTCATCGCTAACCTTCATCGCTGGCTACTTTGGACGAAAAGAGAGCAAGAAACAACTCCAAGAATACGAGACCAAACGTGCAAAGTTTCTCAACAACGATGAGCCAGCAACTTCGTGACTCGCTACTCATCGAGCCTGTCGCGACTTCACCCCATTTAGCCCCCGGTGATCCACCGGGGGAAAAAGTTCGCCGCGCCGGCAATTTCATCGCTCAATTCATCAACAACATTCAACGCATGTTCTTCGCCGAGTGCATCACTCGGCACTAAGTGATGAGATGCATGAGCATTTTCGTAGCAGGAAAAACACCGTCCGAAGACAGAGCATTCGTTAATCACACGGGCGAATCGCGGAGTGCGTTTGAGTGGATGTTTTCAGTGGTGCCTGCTCACGGTCGCTTTGCAGTATTCTTCCCGACCGCATCTGG
>JAJDEL010000496.1 GCA_029259835.1 Planctomicrobium sp.
TGCCGAGTTTTTACCAAATCCCTAGTTTCGGACTCAATATCAAGAAAACCGGCAATTTCGAGAAATTTCTCTCAGGCAGTCTGTAGCGGTCGAGCTCCATGAGCCACAAAAAAAGAGCCGATTGAGGAAAATCTGAATCGATTGAAATGTCCTCGTAGACCGATCAGCTAAATGTGCTCAATAGAGACACGGATGGCACCTTAGACACCCACTGGACGGGTCAGTGATCAGAGTTCGAATAAAATTCACCAATGATCGCCCCAGAAACAATCAGATCATGATGCTGAAGAGAAATTCATCAACAATGCCATCCAAAATTTTTACAAATCACCTCTTTCAAGGAACGAAGGCTTCCAAAGGCGTAATCCCCTTTGAAATTCGTTCTTGCCTTGTTGCCTTTTTAATGCTTCTCATCCCAGCTTCGGTTTTTGCGGAACCAGCAGTTTCAGCAGTCCCTGCTGCGGCGCCTGCACCTCATGATCCATTAAACGACTTAGTGGACCGAGCCATTGCGACAACCAGTCATCGATTTCTGGACGCTAAAGTTCACACACCGTGGCAAATAGTTCACGGACTGCTTGCACTCCGTCAAGATTACGTCATCAAGAACGGGGGAGATTCCGTTAACGCAGTTGACTGGATCTCAAGCGGAGCAAATTTCCAGGGGGCTCCCTGGTTTGAAGCAACAACTCATGGTGGACGCGCCCACCCATACAATGGCACACCCTACGAGTTTGAAGGGCACGTCAACCAGTTTCTCGCTGTCCTTTCGATGTGCAATCTCCCGCTCGATCATCAATTTCAAGCCGCTGGCGGAAAAACTGTGACAATGCAGCAAATGGTGGATCACGCGAAGATGGCTGTAAACTCGCATGTTGAAATCACCTGGACGCTTTGGTTCCTGACTCATTACGTCGATCAGGATGAGGAATGGCTGAACGCAGATGACGAGCCTTGGAGCATGGAACGTTTGGTTCGTATGCAGGTGAAAGATTCTCCTTACGATTCTCCTTGTGGTGGAACGCATGGAATGTTCGCACTCGCTTATGCCCGTAACTCCTACCTGAAGAAACATGGACAGTTGCGTGGGGCTTGGCTGGAAGCGGATCAGAAGCTGCAAAGATACCTGATGTCTGCCCAGCGTATGCAGAACCGAGATGGTTCTTTCGCGACAGACTGGTTCAAATCGACCGGTCATAGTGAGGAGTTCAATGAACGCATTCAGTATTCAGGACACATGCTGGAATGGATTGTCGTCGCACAACCGAAAAGTCGTCTGCAGGATCGATGGATTCGTGCTGGGATCCAGACTCTCTGCTACGACTTAATCCGAAACGCTCGCGAGCCTGCTGAATGTGGTCCTCTCTATCACGCTCTGCATTCACTTGTCTTGTATCGTGAACAGATGAATCCAGAATCAAGCTCGGCACCACAGCCATCACTTGCCCAATCGCCTCATAAAGATGCCGTTCCAGCAGGACCACTGACACTCTCCAGCAAGCCGTCGGCGGAAGCTGTTCCGACTCCAGAGAAAGTCGCCGAAGAACCTGAAAAAATCGCAACGCAGCCGAGAGAGATGAGATTGCGAAGGCGTCAACTCAGAAGAAGAACGTCAGCAACCGAGGCATCTTCAAAGGCGACTCCGACTGGCAGCCAAGATGGTCAGCTTGACACAGACAAGAGACCACTCATGCCGATTCTGAAAAAAGCGGGTCAGGGCGAAGTTGCCTCTGCTGTGACTTCAGCGGACTAACTGAATAGTTGCGTAGCAAGTTCGCAAATTGTCTCGGTCTGGGTTAGCCGCTAGGCATAAGCCTCGGTTTTGAGTGTGAGTCTGAGTCAGATTCGGGGCTTGCGTCCTAGCGGCTCATATCGTTAAACGATTTCGGGACAGTTCCTAATCTTGAAGGCCCCGATGAATTGTCTCTCTCATACGAAGAGTCAAGAACCTCAGCAGATCTTTATTTGAAATCAAAATCGATTGCCTGGGGAAGATCATCGACGCTGCCCAAGCCAAACAAATCAAGAAACCGTTTGGTTGTGCGATAGGATTTGTCATCGGAATCTTCATTTCTCTCAAGTGCAATCAGTTGCCTGCGCAGAAGCTGTCGAAGCAATCCGCCGACATTTTTTTTGCCGATCTCGTCAACGTCTTCACGGTTGATCGGTTGTTTGTAAGCAATAAACGCCAGGACTTCTAGCGCTTCCTGACTCAGTTTGACATCTTTCGGCCCTTGACCGTAAACACGTCGACGGACTGGCTCGTATGCCGTGTCCAAAGCCATGGTGTATCCACCTTCGATCAACTGAATGACGTAGGGCCGGTTCTGTTTCGCGTAGAGTTGATTGATCTGTTCGATCAGGTCGTCAATCTGCTCGTGATTTGTTGTTCCTCCAAGCACGTCAACAATTTTTTTTGCAGGCAGCGGACTCCCCCCCACAAAAAGCAAGCCTTCAATCACCTGACTCAAAGTCAGCCGATTTTCTGATTCGTTGGCCAGAGGAAGATCATCTTCGGCGTCCTCGGAAATTGTGAATTCATTTTGAATTGACGTTTTTTCTTCGACTACTGAAACATCCTGCGAATTCTCAATCAAATCTGTTTTGGCATTCTCATCAATCGACTGAGACATCAATGCCTCTGCCGATTCCGCGGTTTCCAGCGCGAGCCGATACGCAGCCTCGATTTCTTCGAGTGACATCTCGCCATCGAGAAATTCGTCATCGCATTCCACGTCCGATTCCATCAGTCAAAACTCCTGTCGCGAGAAGTATTCTCACTGATTCTCAATGATGGGGAGACATCCGGTTGCGCAGGCGCGTTTTGCGGCTGGGCTGTTTGAAGTATTTCGGAGTTCAAAATGACCATCGCGTTTGCGATGGACCGAGCATATTGCAACGTCCCTGTAGAAGTCAGTTGCCCGTTTCGTTCATGGAAGTAAGGCTGCTGTTCCCCGGTTTGTTGAAACAATTGACTTGGATTGTGAATCAACGCCGTCGATTGAATTCCACGGTCCGCAAAAAGCGTGTGCAGGTCACGTTCGAACGAGTCTGCATTGCGTGATCGCACGCTTCCAATCTCTGATTCAGAAGCCCATGAATTCGGAATGATCGAAATCATCATTTGACTGTCAATCGATCGGGAAAACTGCCACATCATTACGTAAGGCGTTAATGAAAGTTCCTCGTCCAATACGGGAATGACTGCCTGATTTTCATCGCGACTTGCACCCAAAAATGGACCAACCGTTTCAACCAGCCAGTCCGCTGTCGCAAACTCTTTGCAGACGAGATCCAAATCGTCACTGGCTCTCCCATCAAACGCGGGATGAGTCGAGAAGGCAGGGACACCCTGAGCATCCATGGTTAATCCTCCTCGCACCTGAAGATCGAAGTTGACATCATCTGGGTTTGTACAAAACAGCACGAGATCAGGTTGCAAAGCCATCAACCTTTGACGTAGCCGCAGGAAATTCGTGAGAGGGCCACTGCCAGGGCAGCCGCCGTTGATGATTTCAACTTGCCCGAGACCGTTTTCATTAAAGAGTTTCTGTAATTGACCGGGGAGTGTTTCGCCATCCTCAAGTCCTAGACCAAAAACGCTCGATCCTCCCAGACAAACCACCCGGAAAATCCCTTTTGGTTTTGGAACGACGATGTCTCCCCCGCGAGTGCCATATTCGTTGGTCTTGAGCATTGTTTGTTCAGAAAGACCGGTTGGCATCTCGATTTCGAGCAGTGGGACAACATCCAGATAAGTCGTTGAATTCGGTTTAACAACGTCACTCAAGCTGTGGATCGAACCATTCTTGCCGACCTGAGAATGGACTCGATCCCATCGGAACCAGACTTCCACTGCGCATAGGATCAGCGCCAACAGCACGACTGCTGCAAAGAAACGACTGACAGTCCGCAAAAGTGGGCGGATCATTATGGCAAATCAGGCTCCATCCTGAATCGACAAAGATATTGAGAGACTGTGTGATAATACTGTAAAATCGGCTTTTTCAACAAGATGAAGTCTGCCCTGTGAACAAGAGAGCGCAGAGCAATGGTCAATACCCCCCTTCCAACAGATTCGAATTGACCAAATCCAGTAAAAAAACTACTAAGAGGCGCCCAAAACACTTTACAAGACGGCAGACTATGGCTTACTCCACATGGACGTGGAAAAGTTGTTTATTAGGTTTCGTATGTGCTCTTACATGTGCTGCATCCGGTTGTTCGTTGCTCTTTCCTGAAACGACTTCTCAAACCGCGGTGAAATCACCACTTAAACCACTGGTTGCCCCACGTCAGGCAATCACGCTGGAGGTCTACTTCATCGATCGTCGAATTGGTGATCCACTCATTGGAGAAACTCTCTGGGACTCACTTCATTCCGTCAGTTCGATTGATCCCGAAACAAGGCGAAGGCTTCGAGACGATGGATTTCGCGTGGCAATGAGCGCAGCTCGTCCACCGAGAGCTCTTCAAGTGCTCATGGCTCTGTCTGACGAAAACGATCCAACGCGTCGGGCCGTCGTTCAGCATTATATGATTCCCTCAGAACAGGAAACCTGGATCGTTTGTCGTCAGGTCGAAAACGGAACTTCAGTGACACGAAGACCACTGGAAGGGGGGGCACGAACCTTCGAAGTCAATCAAGGTCAGGCAATCTTCAAAGTGAAGGCTTCGCGAGTGGAAGATGGGTGGGCAAACCTCGTGATCATTCCGGAAATACAACATGGTCAAAGCTCTCTGAAGCCAACAGCGACAAGCACAGAGTGGACTTTGCGTGACCGCAGACAAGCCATCACTCTCTTTGAAGATCGGCTTTCCGCAGAACTGAATGTCGGCGAGATTCTTGTTGTCGGAATGACTGACGATGGAGCAGGCAAGCTCGCAAGTCACTTCTTCCACAGCGACAAATCTAACGGTTTGCAACGCCTGATGATGATTCGCATCGCGGATATGAGATCTGTCGAACCGCATCGAATCGATTCTGACTCTGCACGGTGAATCTCAGTTAAGGATTCACTGTGATTCTTGCCCTGTGATCGTAACTTTCCACTCTTCATGCAGTCTCGCTCCTTCCTGTGCAGGAAGTTCTCTGCTCGTCGAAACGATTTTTGAGTCAAGCAATTTGACTTCTTGTTCTACCACCGGATTGAGAGCACCTTCAAACCTGACTGGTCCAGAGAACTCTTTGGAATGAGGAGGATGCGCATTGGTGGTATCTGGGACAAGATGTGAATACCGATCAGCCTCTGCCTGAAAAACATGATCTGGTAACTCACTCATACGCTTGACTGCTCTCATCGCTGCTGGAAATTGATCGGATTCGGAAATCAGTTCGTCACGAAGTTTCTGTAATTGACGAATCGTCGCACGTGCGCCAGCAACTTCATCGTGTTGTGATTTCAAGCTGGAGAGAAGCTCATTCGTTTCCAAAACCGCTGCACGTTCCGAATCAACTTTTGAAAGTGCTGCGTCAACAAAGGTCAATTCACGCTGCAATTGATCCACGCGTTGAACGAGTGGACGCACAACCAGAAAGTGCATTGACAGAACACTCAACAACACACCGGACACCCGGGTTGTCCAGCTGATTTTGTCTGTTATCAAACGTATCTGGTCCCTCAGAATCTGCCGTTTCTCCGGTCCGAACCACAGTTGCACTAGCTTCTCCTGAAGTAAAGCAATGCGCGCCACCAATTGACGCGCAATTTTCATTGGCAGTACTGTTTGCCAACTTTACCCATATCGCCCAATGATGATCGTTTACTGTTGCCAAAGCAGTCCTGACAGAGAGTTTCACTTGAGAGCGGCTGGAGAATGAATGTATTGCTCGAACTTGACGAATTTGGAAAAGCTTCTCGAAATTGTAGTTTTGACAAATTCGGAAGAATTAGAACGACAGCCACCAGTTCCACCTAACCAATTTGGAAACAACAGGTTGTGACATACTAGAAAGACTATTCAAGACTAATCTCCTGAAATTTTGCAATGTTTTGCTAATGAAGACGTCCCGCCTGCGAATGACTGGTTGAGCAAGCGGAGTTCACCATTTCGGTGATCTCTGAGACCGAATTGAACTCAGGAGAACAAAGATGATTAAGAAAGCCGCAGTTGGGACTTTAGCCGTCGCCACAATCGGAGGGATGATTTTCGGGATGGACGTATTCAGTTACGCCCGCACCGGATTCCATTCAGCACAAAGCAAGATTCGCAGCGAAGTGCCGCTCGAATTTGAAATCGAACGCGCTCGCGAAGAAGTTGCACAACTTCTTCCTGAAGTTCGCAAGTCAATGCACATCATTGCCGAAGAGCAAGTCGCGACTGCGAATCTTCGTAAGTCGATTGAAAAGCGACAAGTCGCTTTGGAAGACCAGGAAGAAGCGATTCTGACTCTCTCTGCGGATCTCAAATCTGGTGGATCTCAGTTTGTCTATGCAGGGAATGCGTATACCCAAAGAGAGGTCGAAAAGGATCTCTCCGAGCGATTCAACCGGTTCACGACTGCTGACGAAACTCTCAAGCGTGAGCAAGAGTTGTTGACTGCTAAAGAAAAAGCATTGAAAACGCATCGTGACACCCTCGAGGGCATGCTCTCACAAAGGAAAAACCTCGAGGTGGAACTCGAACGACTTGAAGCGCGTCTGAAAACAATCGATGCTCGCAAGCAGATTGCCAGTATCGAAGTCGACGACTCGCAACTCAACAGAGCGAAGACGCTCATTGCAACAATCGACAAGCGACTTGATGTTGAAGACGCTGTCCTTGCTGCCGATGGAAATTTCTCTGGACTGATTCCAGTCGAAAGTGAAATTGAAGTCGCAGAGGAGAACATCGTCAAAGCTGTTGAAAATTACTTCGGACACAACGATGAAGTCGAAGTCGTCAACAACTAAACTCTTTCACTCGGTAAAGATTGGCTTAAACTGATCCAATTCATACCGAGTGCACCAGATTCGGTCAGCTCGAAGCCGCTCGACCAGTAAAACGGTCGAGCGGATTTTTTGATCTCCGATATTAGAAGAGCAAGAAGTGACAATGCCCATTACCCTCACACATCCGGTTTCTGCTTGCCAGTTGTGGATCGACGGTGTCGGTTGTTATCTCATTATTTTCGAAAGTGATGTGGCAATCGGAAACTCAATTCCGTACTCAACGACAGAAGCACAACCAAAACGCCCTAGAATTTCCATCACCTCTGATCTGACAACTGTTCATGCCGACATTGAGTATCAAGAAAGTCATTTTTGGATGACACCTTATTCCAGAACCGATGTTGATGATGAACGGATCATGGCGTCACATCGACTTTGCCACGGAGCGCGTATCCAACTGGGAGACAGCGCATTCGAAGATGCCGTGCAACTTCGGTTCACGACACCTTCACCATTAAGCCAGAGTTCAATACTTCAGATCGAAAGTGGACACCGACATGCTCAGGGAGTAGACGGTGTTGTTTTGTTTCAAAAGACATGCCTGCTCGGAGCAGGAGAACAAAAACATATTCGCTGCGACGACTGGGCGGAGGATGTCATTCTGTTCGAAAGAGAAAACCAACTGTTCTGCAAAACACAATCCATTGAAATTAACGTTGATGGTCAAGCCTGCGGGCAAGTCGTGAAAGTCCACGATGGAGCACATTTACAAGGGGACGACTGGTCCATGAGGTTCGAAGCGATCTCCTGATCATCGAAACTTGAACATATTTATTGATCCAGGTGTCAGTTTTTTGCGTTAAACACAATGTCACCTGTAGAATATACGTGACCCGGTCAATATCGGGTCGGCAGTGAATGACAGGATTCCCAGGAACGGAATTGCGAGTCACAAATGAAATTTACTTTTGCCCCTGAATCACGACCACTCGATGGTTTCACGATCAAACGTGCGATTTATCGTGGGGGGTTTGGTGAGGTCTATTACGCACAATCCGATGCAGGGCGCGAAGTTGCACTCAAACTCTTACAGAACAATGCAGACATCGAACTGCGTGGTATCCAGCAATGTTTGAATCTTTCACACCCAAACCTCGTCACGATTTTTGATGTGAAGCAGGATGGCGATGGCGACCACTGGGTCGTCATGGAGTACATCTCAGGCGGAACTCTCGACAGCATTCTCCGTAAGTCACCGAACGGGCTGCCTGTCGAACTGGTCCGCAAATGGTTGCAAGGAATGTCGGCCGGGATTTCTTACTTGCATAGCCGGGGACTGGTTCACCGTGATATGAAACCGGCGAACGTCTTCATGGAAAACGGCGTTGTCAAAATTGGCGATGTCGGGCTGTCGAAATTCATTTCCCCCAGCCGTCATAGTGCACAAACCCAAAGCGTTGGCACCGTCCACTACATGGCTCCGGAAGTTGCGAAGGGAAAGTACGGTCGCGAAGTCGACATCTATGCGTTGGGGATTATGCTTTTTGAAATGCTCACTGGAGAGTTGCCGTTCGATGGTGAATCGACTGGCGAAATCCTGATGAAGCACCTCAGCGAAAAACCTGATCTCAAAAAACTCCCACCACGTTTACAGGGAGTGATTGCACAGGCATTAGAGAAAGACCCGAAGGAACGATTCTCTCGCGTGGAAGCACTTCAACGCGCTTTTGAAGACGCTGTTCTCGGCATCTCCCCAAGTCCAGTAAAAGAATCGGTCGGAAAATCAGTTCCATTAGCAGCATCGGCTGTTCCCGCCGAGACTCTTCCGCACAACAGTGAAGCCCCAATAGACGTCCTTTTAGCAGACTCGGCAGAGAGTGAATCTCCTGTACTCCATAATACCGTGACTCCCTGGCCTCCTCTCTGGATGCTGAAAGCAGGATTGATCGGGACGGCATTCATCTGCCTGATAGGACGTGCCAACGCTTTCGTATGGTTGTACCTTCCGTCTATCGTAGCAGGAATCTGGTGTCTGTCGCGGTGGCTTCACACAGACGGCACCACATCAAGTCCTTCTCCAAAACCAACACAAGTGAAGACACCGCGCCCTCGACCGATGCCAGTATCTTCCACGCGAACCTCTGATGCTCTGGGGGCGTTATTCGCAACCGTTCCTATTTCGG
>JAJDEL010000497.1 GCA_029259835.1 Planctomicrobium sp.
CTTCAGCATCTGAAGCATGGAAAACGATCTGTCCAGATGCAGCGCCAGGACCAGCGTTGATTCCTTTAGCGAGAAGTCGATCTTCCTTCTCGGCAGCTTTCTTGGCTGCAGGATCGAAGATCGGCTGAAGAAGTTGGTTCAGGTCGTCAGCAGGGAGACGACGTTTTTCGAGAGCGGTTTTGACATCGATGAGACCTTCGTTCACAAGATCAACTGCAATTCGAACAGCCGCGAACCCGGTTCGCTTGGCGTTTCGAGTTTGCAGCATCCAGACTTTACCTTTCTGGAAAGTGAATTCAATGTCCTGAACGTCTTTGTAATGATCTTCGAGTTTCTTGCCGATTTCGATCAATTCGGCGTATGCCTCTGGCATGACCTGACCGAGTGTTTCTTCAACACGTTCCGGAGTTCTCGTTCCAGCAACAACGTCTTCACCCTGAGCATTGATGAGGTAATCACCACAGAATCCAGGTGTCCCGTCCGAGCAGTTACGAGTCAGTCCGACACCAGTCGCACAGTCGTCGCCGAGGTTTCCGAAGACCATCGCTTGAACGTTGGTCGCCGTTCCCCAAGTGTGCGGAATGCTGTACTGGCGGCGATAAACGGTGGCCCGGTCATTCATCCAGCTTCCAAAAACAGCACCGATACAGCCCCAAAGCTGATCCATCGGGTCGGTTGGGAAGTCGATGCCCGCATGTGTCTTGATAACGCCTTTGAAGTCGATAACGATTTGCTTGAGTTGATCGACAGTCAGTTCTTTTTCGTGAGAGACTCCGGTTGATTCTTTTGCTTTTTCGAGGATATCTTCGAAGTGATCCGGGTCTGTTTTTTCTTCTGGTTTCAGTCCAAGGACAACGTCGCCGTACATTTGAATGAAGCGGCGGTAACTATCCCAGGCAAAGTGTTCGTTGCCGGAGACTTTGATCAGAGCAGCGACGGTTTCTTCGTTCAAGCCAATGTTGAGGACTGTGTCCATCATCCCTGGCATCGATTCACGAGCACCAGAGCGGCAGGAAAGAAGAAGTGGATTTTCTTTGTCGCCAAACTTGGCGCCCATCACTTCTTCAACTTTCTTGAGGTTCTCCAGAACTTCCTCTTCGAGACCAGCCGGATAGGCATTGTTGTTGTCGTTGTAGTGGATGCAGACGTCGGTCGTCAGGGTGAAACCTGCAGGGACCGGGAGGCCGATCTTGTTCATTTCCGCCAGATTTGCTCCTTTACCACCAAGGAGATTTTTCATCGTGGTATCGCCATCAGCTTGACCACCACCAAAGAAATAGACCGACTTCGCCATGAAATTTTCCTTACAATTGACCATCCTAAGCGGAGTTTCCACTCAGAACATGAACTACGATTTCTAAAATATCACTTCAACCCCGGAGGGGAAATTGATGAGAATGGTGTCCTTGCGAGTTCAACGTGTCTCAACGAGTACGCAATCTCAGCGCAGATTTTTCCTTCCCTAGAAGGAACATAGACACTAACGACCGGAGAAGCGGACTTCAAGCGTTGGCAGTCTCTCTTAATACCTACAATTCTTGAATGAATCCGCCTGAGGCGCTACCGCTTCTTCTTTGAAGCCTCTTCGTTTTTATCAACTGTGAATGGCTCACGAACAACAGGCCGTTCGACCATTCCAGAGCGAATCAAGCTGACCGGCACGCGACGACGGACAACTTTGCCATCTTCAACGACACGAATTCGTTGCAGGTTCTTTTTGAACTTTCGTCGTGAGATTCCGGTTGTTTTGCGACCGTTACCACCGAGATATTTCGGTTTACCACGCTGTGAGACACTGTTCCCAATTGCCGGCTTATTTTCGCCATACAATCTATGCTTCTTTGCCAGCTTTGCTCGCTTGTTCTTCTTCAACGTGCTCATGGGAACGACTCTTATAGTACACAGCCGGAATTTTGATCAAAAATAGAGCGTGGAAGTGTAATCATTCGTCCAAACGAGTTCAATTCCATGACTGGAAAATTTCGCTCGGTGAAATCTCGCACTGCAACTCATTACAGAGGAGCATGTTAGGGGTTAATGAAGTGCTGGATGAGCTAGGCAATGTTCCGTTGTCAGCTCCTGCATTCTTGCGATTCGGAGCAGCTTTGCATCTTCAAAGGCTGGTGCGAGGAGTTGAACGCCGATTGGGCGGCCGTCGGAACTTGTGCCAGCGGGGAGTGAAATTCCAGGGATTCCGGCGAGGTTGGCTCCAATCGTGTAGATATCATTGAGGTACATTTTCAGCGGATCGTCGACCAGTTCTCCCAGTTTGAACGCAGGAGTCGGACTCGTCGGTGAAAGGATCACATCTACCTTCTCGAATGCCTTCTGATAGTCTTCAGCGATGAGTCGGCGGACCTTCAGAGCTTTCAGGTAGTACGCATCGTAATATCCCGATGAGAGCGCGTAGGCCCCGAGCATGATTCGACGTTTCACTTCCGAGCCGAAGCCTTCGCCGCGCGATGATTCATACAGGTCGTTCATACTCAATTTCTCTTCGGAAGTCGCGCGGTGTCCGTAATGGATTCCATCGTACCGCGACAAATTGCTCGATGCTTCGGACGGGGCAATCACATAGTAAGCAGCCACCCCATACTTCGCATGTGGCAATTCGACTTCGTGAATTTCGGCTCCCTGCGCTTTGTAGCAATCTATTGATTCCTGAACTGCCTGATGAACTTCATCGTCGAGACCTTCACTGAAGTGTTCAGGCACGATGCCGAGTTTCAGTCCGGACAA
>JAJDEL010000498.1 GCA_029259835.1 Planctomicrobium sp.
GCCTGCGATTGTAATGCAAGGTACAGTCGAGCGCGGAGTCTCTGAAGCAGACTCACAAAAGGTTCGGGCAGGGCAGGTGCAAGTTGTTGCAACTGATGACCGCTTATGGGGAATGCTGGACACCGGGTCAATTTCCGCGCCTGCCGCAGGAGAAGTCGTTCTCAATCGACGCGTGGCAGATCAAGTACAAGCAAACGTCGGAGACGAACTTTCTGTCATTGTCGAGATTCCAGCGTCAATCCCCAGAGATTCACTCTTGGGAGACCGTGAAGAAACGGTGACGGCACTTGCACTCACCGTTTCGGCGATTGCTGAAGAAGAAACTGGACTGGCACGCTTCGGGCTGAATCCATCGCAACAAATCCCATTGAATCTGTTTGTGAATTTGAAAGACCTGCAATCGCAAACAGGGTTGGCTGCTGTGCGGCGCTCGAAACGCAATCCGCTTGCGAAACCGGCTCGCGTCAATGCGATATTTTTCTCCAGCGGATCCGATCTGTCTGTGGAGGCAATCTCTCTAAAAGTCGCTGAGAATCTGACTTCTGAAGTCTCGCGACATCTCACTTTGAATGACCTGGCTCTGCGGATTGTCGAGAACGAGAAGCATGGGTATCTCTCCCTGGAGAGTGAACAGATGATTCTCGAAACCTCATTGGCGGAGACGGGAGTTCAATCGGCTGAAAAAGTTGGTGCTGCCGTTTCACCGGTACTTGTTTACTTGATCAATGAAATCTGGAATCCGACCGATGCAGGGAAGTATTCGATGTATTCAATCATCGCCGGAATTGATTCCGATCTCCTGGAACCGTTTGGTCCATTTGAATTCGTTGGGGATTCGGATGCGCTCATGCCGGGTGATGTCTTTGTCAACGACTGGTTAGCGGAAGATCTTGACGTTCAGCGCGGCGACACGATTCATGTGAAGTATCACGAAGTCGGTGACCGGGGAGAGTTGCCAGAAGAGGAAATTTCGTTCCGCGTTGTTGGAGTCGTGAAGCTTGATGGTGTCGCGGATGACACTGGCTTTACTCCAAATGTTCCTGGTGTGACTGATGCGAAGACGTACGGAGAATGGCGACAACCGTTTCCGCTCAAGGAAGACCGCATTACCGACCGTGATGACTTGTATTGGGACAATATCGATACGGATCGCGAAGACGACTACCGCACGACCCCGAAAATGTTCACCTCACTTGAAACAGCACAGGATCTCTGGAGTAGTCGATACGGGAACCTCACTTCTGTTCGATTCGCTCCAAGCTCGGGCCGGTCGCTTTCCGGACTGAAAGGTGAGTTTGAAGCGGAGTTCCTGCGAACTTTGGAGCCGACGCAGACTGGTCTCGTCGTTCAACCGATCAAAGCTCTCGGTCTTCAAGCAGCTCAAGGGACAACTGACTTTACCGGTTTGTTTATTGGCTTCAGTTTCTTCTTGATCCTGGCAGCAACAATTTTGGTGAGCTTACTTTTTCGCCTTGGCATAGAAACCCGCCTGAGTGAACTGGGACTCTTGATCGCAATCGGTTTCACTCCGAAACAGGTTCGGAAACTTTTCCTCTGGGAAGGAGCATTGCTGGTCGGAGTGGGAGGTCTACTCGGATTGTTTGCGGCAGTCGGTTACGCGGCGATCATGATTTACGGGCTGAAGACATGGTGGTTCGGGGCGATTGGTACGCGGTTTTTGTATCTCTCTATTTCTCCAATCAGCTTAATTGCAGGCTTTATCATCGCCGCAGTTGTGGCAGTTTTCGCGATCTTCATGGCGTTGCGACAAACGCGAACGGAGTCGACTCGCGGTTTGCTCAACGGGGAATCGTCGAACAATGCGCTGGCGACAGATCAGCAAAATCATCGTTCGCGCTGGTTGGCAGCCACTGCAATGGGGGGATCAATTCTACTGATGCTGCTCACTCTCGTGGGCATCATTCCAGATGTCGAAGCCTTCTCCGGGTTCTCCTGGAAGATCGTGATGTTCTTCCTGGTTGGGATGGGATTTTTGACCGGCGGCTTGTTCGCCTTATCAGCTCTACTCGGTTCCAACGATGCCGTCCGGATACAAGGTTCTCAGACTGCGGGGAGGGCGAAGCTGGGGTTACGAAACGCGGCAAGAAACAGGCAGCGAAGTGTGATGACGACAAGTCTGATTGCCTCAGCGACTTTCGTTATTGTCGCTGTCGCCGCCGGGCAGCAAAACCCGGCTGGTGAGCAACCTGATTTTCGGTCCGGCAATGGAGGATTTACGCTTGTTGCAGAAACGAACGTTGCGATTCTTAACGATCTCAACACCGAAGAAGGGCGTTCCCAACTTGGCATTGATGTTCTCAATCAAGCACAAATCGCAACGCTCGACAAGGCGACTGTGGTGCCGTTTCGTGTGAAACCAGGAGAAAACGCAAGTTGCCTCAACCTTTATCAAACGCACCTGCCAACAGTCCTTGGAATTTCGGATGAAGTCTTGAAAGACTTCATCGAGCAAGATCGATTCCTCTTTGCAGATACTCCGTCCGATCATCCCTGGTCACTACTCACGGCTCCACTGGAAAGTGGTAACATTCCGGTTCTGGGAGACATGAATACACTGATGTATAGTTTGCATAAAGGAATCGGAAAAACGGTTGCCGTCCCGGATGAGGAAAACCCGCAGCATCAGTTGGAAGTCGTTGGAATGTTCGCCAACAGTGTGTTTCAGGGAGTGCTGGTGATGTCTGAATCAAACTTCAAAAAAGTCTTCCCTGAGCAAGTCGGCTTCCAGTATTTTCTGATCGAAACTCCGCTGGCATCGGCGGGTGCTGTTTCAGCAGCATTTGAATCAAATTTGGGAGATTACGGATTTGATGCCGAGCGTGTCTCTGACCGCCTGGAGAACTTTCTGGCAGTGCAAAACACTTACCTCTCAACATTTCAAACGCTCGGCGGTCTCGGTTTGTTACTCGGAACGATTGGTCTGGCAACGGTGATGCTCCGCAACGTTCTGGAACGGCGTGGTGAACTCGCCTTGATGCGGGCGATTGGGTTTCGCCGAAGGCAGATCGGCGTTCTTGTGATTTACGAAAACGCGTTCCTGCTGATTTGCGGACTGTTACTCGGGTCGGTTTCTGCTCTTCTAGCAATGGCGCCGCATCTGGCAAGTTCAGTCTCGGACATCCCCTGGCAAAGCCTGAGTGCGCTGCTCGTCTCCGTTTTTGCAATAGGCATGATCTCCGTCATCGCCGCTGTTCGCACCGCTGTCCGAACTCCGATTCTTTCGACGCTGCGTGGTGAATGAAACTTGAGATCGGGCGAACAGAAATGGAAATTCTTACGTTTGACGTGAACCAAAATTTCCATACACTGCATATCCCCCCACGTTATCTGCGCTGAGTTCGGCGATTCTGGCCTCGTGCGCGGTCTTCCCTGCATCGTCGAACTGTTTTAAAGGTCTAGTTGCATGTCTCGCGTCGATCTCCCGTCATCTCTGATCAGCTTGTTGAAAGCTGCACGGAAAGTGGCGAAAGAGAGCGACTGCAAAGCGATTTTACTTCTGGCAGAATCGGAATATGATTTCACTGAAGTGAAAAAACTGTTGCGTGGGACACCGCTGATGGTCGCCTCGCACATCCCAGAGGTTCAGGAAGCAGCAACAGAGGACGGGATTTTTCTTGTTCCGCTGAATGAGGAGCCGCAAACGCGGCAAGCCCAGTTGAGCCAAGCATTGCTGGAAGCGATTGCGGACGATCTGGTCCAAACCGGCGACCGTGTCGTGGCGGTTTATTCCGGCTTCGAACGCGAGAATCTTGATACGTTGAGTGTCATCAACCTGAGCGAGCATTTGGCCCGACTGACGACTCGCGATTTGCGGCGGCTCGAAACAGAGGTACCTCTACAAACTCTGCGAAAGGTCGTCGATCTGGCAGTTGAGATTGGTCGAGATGGTCGCGAGGGTAAAAAAGTCGGCACATTAATGGTCGTGGGCCATCATCGCAAAGTTTTGGAGATGTCACGCGAAGCGGTTCACGATCCATTTCGCGGGTATCCTAAAAAAGAAAAGATGATCACCACTCCGCGAGTGCGTGAAAGCATCAAAGAGATTGCGCAGATTGACGGGGCGTTTGTGATCTCTTCAGATGGATGCGTGATGGGTGCGGGACGCATCCTCGACGCACCTGCCGAAGAGTTGACGCTTTCGAAAGGTCTGGGGTCGCGTCATTGGGCCGCAGCGGCAATCTCAAAAGCAACGAAAGCGATTGCGATTGTCGTTTCGGAATCTACAGGAACCGTGCGTCTGTTTCAAGACGGAATTGTCGTACTGCGAATCGAACCGATGCACCAGGCCATGAAGTGGCAAGACGTCGATGTCGAACCTCCGACTCCGGGAGAGTAGGGCAGGCGGCGAAGCGATGAATCGTTGGGTTAGATCATCGGCTTAATCGTCTTGCAGTTGACTTGTTCGAGAGTTGCTTTTAGCTTCTGGAACATTGCTTCGTCTCGATACATGCCAACGATGGCTCCCCCAGAGCCTGCGAACTTGGCACTGGCTCCAGCTTGTCGGGCAGCCTGAATCATTTTCATGTGCGCCTCTGAAATGCTGCAAATGCTGGCACGGGTGTCGAAGTTCTGGTCGATGAGTTGATGGAGTCGGTCGGCATCGCCGGTTTCAATCGCTTCACGAGCTTGGTCAGTCAGCCCGGCGAATGTCTGCATCGCATTCACGACATCTGGTTCGCCGGAATTAAAACGTGCGCGCAGCGGATTATGGACAACATAAGTCGGCTCGCCAACTTCAGTGCTATAGGCGACATATACCGGAGGCAGTTGACTGGTTTCCAGGTTTTCGTATTTCCCGCATTCCATGCCGTCTTCAATTGTCATGACAGTTTCAGCGAAATCCATCGCGACGACGCCTTCGTACACTTGAACAACTCGATCCTGCAGACCGGCGGCGATGCCAAGTTCGAGTGTCTCGACACTCAACGCGAGCGACGGTTGAATATGCTTAGGAATTTCGACATCGTAAAAATCCATCAAAGCCCGCAAGGTTGCCACAATAATTGCGCTCGAGCCTGCCATACCAACAGCACGCGGAATCGATGTTGAGTACCGAACCGAAAAATTACGGTCGTGCAGCGGGTAACCTTTCTTCTCGCAGTATTCGTAGAATCGCTTGATCGTTGCTTTAATGAGTCGCACGCCTCCGTAGTACCCGTGTAGTTCAACATCTTCGACCAGTTCTTTGATCGAGCGGAAGCGGCTCTGGTCATCGTTGGACCAGACGATTTCGACCGTCGGCCAATCGTACAAGGTGACCTCGGCGAAAAATTGCTTGATCGTCAAAGCAATTGTTTTGCCGTGGTAACCGTCTGAAGGATTACCAACAAATCCGGCGCGGGCATAGGCACGTCTGCGAATGATTTGCATCAACCTTCTCCCTGGTCGAGGCTGAGTTTCTTTCGCAGGTATATTTCAAGCTCTTCACCGTATTGTGGATCCGCGAGTGCGAAATCGACAAACGCTTGAAAGTAGCTGCCGTGGTTTCCGATGTCGAATCGTGGCTCGTCTTTGGGAAGTCGAATTCCGATTCCTTTGCCTCCATTTTGGAGAACCTGACACATCGCATCGGTGAGTTGAATTTCGCCTCCTTTTCCACGTCCTGTTTTTTGAAGTTCATCGAAAATTGCGGGGCTGAAAACGTATCTTGCTGCGACCGCAAGATTGCTGGGAGCTTCATCAACCGAAGGTTTTTCGATGAGGCTTTCGAGTTCAAAGACATCTCCTGTGATCTGGCCTTTCGGCTGAGCGATCCCGTAATTGACGACATCTTTGGGGTCGTCTAGCTCTTCAAAACAGACAACAACATCGGCACTTGATTTTTCGTATTCGTCGATCATGCGTTCGACGATCCGTGATTTCGCGTGCATTCCAATGATCGAATCGCCTAAGGCAACAACGAACGGCTGGTTTCCAACGAAAGGTTCGCCAAGCAGAACGGCATGCCCCAGACCAAGCTGCTCACGTTGCCGGGTATAGGCGTACTGGACTTGATTTTGCTCGAAGGCGAGTTCCGCGAGTTGCTCTTCTTTTCCGGTCTGACGGAGATGGTTGGTGAGTTGCTGATTCACATCAAAGAAGTCTTCGATCGATGATTTTCCATAACCTGTGATGAAGAGGATGCGCTTGATGCCAGATTCGCGTAATTCTTCCACAATATACTGGACAACCGGTCGGCGACCGACAGGCAGCATCTCTTTCGGCTGACTTTTCGTGGCAGGCAGTAAACGCGTCCCTAACCCAGCGACTGGAACAACTGCAAGATCTAGAGCCATGATGAAGTTCTCCGGTTTTCAATTCTCTGAACTACTCAAAAAAATCCATAAGTAGCTTAGCCGCACACTTTGGGTGTGGGCCAATATGTGACGCAGCGTTGATTGCGTTTTCTTGTTTCTGCAGAAAACGTTTAACGAACTCGCGACCTTATGTCTCGTTTATGATATCGAGCCGTCGTTACCATGAACGTGAACCATGATTGAAACCGAATCAGGTTAGAACCTGTTCCTGTTGATAAATCGTGACTAATTTTCCATTGCAAGCCGCACAAGCGCTCGGACCATTACACCTGTGCCGCCTGCATCTTGATGAGCCGACTTTGATTCCGCGTAGGATGGACCAGCGATGTCCAGGTGAACCCAGGGCGTTTCGTCAACAAATTGCTCCAGGAATTTCGCGGCGGTGATCGCTCCTCCCCAACGTGAGCCGATGTTTTTGCAATCAGCGAACTCTGACTTGAGTTGCTCCGCGAAATAGTCATACATCGGCATTTGCCAGATGTCTTCGCCGACTTCACGAGAGGAGTTGAGAACACTTTCGCACCATGGTTGGTTGTTCGAGAATGCTCCGACAACATCTTCACCTAAAGCGACAACACAGGCACCGGTGAGCGTTGCCAGGTCGACAATTTTGTCAACTTTGTGATCGACTGCGTACGCGAGGACATCTGCCAGTACGAGTCTCCCTTCGGCGTCGGTGTTATGAATTTCGATTGTCTTTCCATTTCTCGCAGTGACGACACTTCCCAACTTGTAGGCACCAGCCCCGGTCATATTCTCGACGAGTCCCATGTAGCCAGTCACATTGACTGGGAGTTTCAGTTTCGCAATGGCAGTAATTGCTCCGAGGACAGTCGCTGCGCCTGCCATGTCAGATTTCATGGTGATCATGCCGGCGGAGGGCTTCAGCGAGAGACCACCGCTATCGAAAGTGACACCTTTGCCGACGAGAGCAAGAGTCGGAATGCCTTCGCCGCCACCTTCGTATCTGAGAACGACCATTCGCGGCGGTCGATCAGTTCCTTTGGAAACCGCAAGCAGTGCCCCCATGTTTTCGTCATCGAGCATGTGCTCGTCCAGGATTTCTCCACGTATTCCAATTGCTGCTGCTTCGTCTGCAGAGATTTGAGCAAACGAATCCGGGTAAAGATCGTCTGGATGCTGGTTGACCAGTTTGCGAGTCAAGTTGACGGCTTCTCCGAGGATGCAACCTCTGGCGATTGCATCCTGGTTTTGCTTGGTCTCTTCGGCTCCCAGGATTGTCACGGCAGTGAATTCGTGGCGATCCTGTTCTTCTTTGTACAACCCCTGAGTTGAACAGCCTACAGTCACGACATCTGCAATCCGTTCCAATGCGGACTCTTCACTAAATGCTTTCGAGGCAGAGACTGGAACACAGACACTCAGTGTTTGATCCTCTTTCGAAGCGATCTTCCGAATCGCAGTGACGATGGATTTACCGAATCCGCCAATTTTCAATTTATCGCTTTTCCCCAACCCGGCGATGATGAGTCGATCTGCATTGAGATGTGGGGCGTCCGGAATGATTGTCAATTCACCTGACTTGCCGGTCAAGTCTTCACGTTCCTTCATACGCGTGAGGCTGCCACTCAATGCCTCGTCGAGACTTTGAACTGCCTCGTCAAATTCACCATCCTCGGTGATGCCAATCAGTATCCAGCTTGCTTCCGCTTCAACGGGGGAGAGTTGCGATAATGAAAACTTCATGAAACAGCCAGTCTTGATGCGTTGCGGAGGTGGAAAGTGGATTATCAACTTGTCTTCGGATTCTCTATCATAGCCGTTCGAGAATTTCGTTGAAAGATGCCGCGTTAGGAACTGCCCCGGAATTATTACTCGACATTAGCCGTTTGGGCGCTAGCCCCGGATCGAATTTCGGTTCACGATCAGACGCAGGGCTAGCGCACTGTGGCTGATACAAACCGAATCAATTCGAGGATTTATTACAGGACAGTCCCTAGCCGCACATTTTAAAGTGTGAGGCAAACTCAGATTTCTCGATTCACAACACATCACAATTCAGTGCAGACGGAAAGAACTCATCGCGATGGCGAAAAAGACAATTGCAGAGATTGATGTTGCTGGCAAAAAAGTTTTAATGCGAGTCGACTTTAACGTCCCTCTCGATGATGCCCAGAATATCACCGATGATCGCCGTATACGTAGTGCATTGCCTTCCATTAAGTCGGTTCTCGATCGGGGTGGAAGTCTGGTTCTGATGAGCCATCTCGGTCGCCCGGATGGCGAACCGATTGCGAAATTCAGCTTAAAGCCAGCAGCCCAAAGACTTGAGGAGTTGCTCGAAATTCCGGTTGCCTTCTCAATCGATACCGTTGGCAAAGATGCCGAGGAGAAAGTCGGCAAGCTGAAGCCGGGGCAGGTCGTCGTTCTTGAAAATGTTCGCTTCGCACCGGAAGAAGAGATTCCGGAAGAAGATCCGGAACCATCTGCTGAACAAAGAGCAGCCAAGACAGCCTATGGAGAAAAGCTCGCTGCATTCGGTGACATCTATTGCAACGACGCCTTCGGAACCTGCCACCGACCGCACGCCAGTATGTATACGGTGCCATCAGTCATGAGGGAGAAGCCGAAGGTTGTTGGTTTTCTAGTAAAAAAAGAAATTAAATATCTCAGTGAGGCCATCGCCAGTCCGACGCGTCCGTTCGTCGTAATTCTCGGAGGCGCAAAGGTCTCTGATAAAATCGATGTGATTGAAAACCTCTTGGACAACTGCGATAAAATTTTGATCGGTGGTGCGATGGCTTATACCTTTTCACTTGCCAAAGGCGGAAAGGTTGGGCAGAGCCTCGTTGAGGAAGACAAAGTAGACTTGGCAAAAGAGTTAATGAAACGAGGCGGTGACAAACTCGTCTTGCCTGTCGATACACATTGCGGCGACGAGTTTAAGAATCCCGATTGCAACAAGCTTGTCGTCAATGCTGGTGAGATCCCAGACGACTACGAAGGGTTTGATATCGGTCCCAGAACTGCCGAGATGTTCGCAGAGATTGCAAAAGGTGCTGGCACGATTATTTGGAACGGTCCAATGGGAGTTTTTGAAGTTCCTCCGTTTGATGCCGGCACGAAAGCAGTTGCTCAGGCGATTGCTGATTCCGACGCCGTGAGCATTATCGGTGGTGGAGACAGTGCCGCCGCAATTCAGCAACTTGGCTTCGCAGACCAGGTCTCGCACGTCAGTACTGGTGGCGGCGCAAGCCTTGAAATGCTGGAAGGGAAGAACTTCCAAGCAGTTGATGTTCTCGATGAGGCATGAAATTAGGCTTTCATGGTTGGCGAAGACACATCAACGGGATAGTATCTGTTGCGGTGTTTTTGGCTGGCTTGAGATCTCGCCGGTTTGCAGGTTTTCTCTCGATGTGTGAGTTTCTTCACTGTTCGTGATGGTAAGACAACAAACGATAGAGTGGGAGCGGATCAGTTCTGCCCAAAGTTTCAGTTCCTCGGTCATACGGCATACTACAAGTTTTTGACCTCGATATTCTTACAAATTGACCTCAGGAGGGTCTCATGATTCAACGATTACTCTGTTTCTCACTCTTTCTTACCATTATCGGGCAGGCATTCCCGCTTGTTGCTCAGGACACACCTGCTAAAGAGGCGGTTGAAGAGAAAGCCAAGCCGGATCTATTTGCTGTTCCCAAGGGAACTGATGAAAAGATATTGAATCTGTTCATCCGAAAGCTGACGCGAACCCCACCGGCAGATCGGTCTCCTGAAGGCGCTCTGGAACATTTGGGAAAAATGAATAGCGCTATCGAAGAGATTCTTTCGCGTGAGATCAGTGAAGAATTGTATCTCACTGCATTGCAATTGCGTTTGCAGATTCTGGAAATTCTCCCACGAGTCGGTGATAATTCAGCGGTCGCAAAACGAACTAAGCTCATTGACGAAATGAAGCGAGATGAGCGGGAAGGTGTGAAAGCACTTGCTGCACAGCTTGAATTGCAAGAAAAAATTCAACGGTTACCAACTCTTCCTGTCAAAGCGCAGAAAGAACTGGTGAGCGAAGTAGGAACCAAGCTTTCCGAAGCGGACGTCAAAAACCCTGAGAGGTTTGGTCAAGCGGCTCAAGCCGCAATGCAAGTCGCTCAGACATTGGAGCGGTATGGTGACCCAGAAATCGCAGCCACCGCTTACAAGCTATATTCAGGAATCCTGGCAAAGAAAAACCATCCAGAAATGGGAGATCTTGTTAAGAGAATGCAGGCCACCGTCCGGCGTCTGGAACTGCTCGGCAACAATATCGATATTGCTGGACCAACAGTCAATGGGGAGCAGTTCAACATTGATCAGTATCAGGGAAAAGTTGTTCTCGTCGATTTCTGGGCAACCTGGTGCGGACCTTGTATTCAAGAACTCCCCAATGTGAAAGCACTGTACGACGCCTACCACGAAAAAGGTTTTGAAGTCGTTGGAATCAGTCTCGATGAAGACAAAAAAACGCTGACCGATTTCATTGCAAAAAGAGAACTCGCGTGGCCGACAATTTTCTTTGCGGAACCGGAAGAGCAAGGGTGGAATAATCCAATTGCCCAGTATTATGGAATCAGTGGAATTCCTTCTGCGATTCTCGTCAATCAGGACGGCAAAGTTGTCACCCTGAAAGCTCGTGGTGAAAATCTTCGTGATGAACTCGCGAAGCTTCTGGGCCCTCTTGAAGAGAATGAGTCTGAGTAATTTAATAAATACGTGAGCCGCAACGTGGCTCATTACAGTTCAAAAGGCCATCGGAATTGCGATTCCGGTGGCCTTTTTCATAATATGTGTACTGACGAATATCCCGCCGATGTGTGTAACCTCCGAC
>JAJDEL010000499.1 GCA_029259835.1 Planctomicrobium sp.
TGAAGAAAGACTTCCCTGAGCTCCGGCTGCGGATCTTCTTCTGCTTGGGGAACCATACCCCGGACCTTGTCCGGCGCTGTCTCAAAACGCTACCCCCCGGGGTCATCATCGAGAAGGTCTATGACTGGAAGCCCCTGTACGAGGAGGCCGCGATGAGGGGGCAGAAGGTCATCCGCTACTCCGGCTGGATGCTGAACAAGCCGCACTCGGTCGGCATTCGGCACTACACATCGTACTACCGGGATCGGCTGAGCCACGGTTACGAAAAGCGGCTGGCGGGTGTACTGCCCCTGTACAAGTTCTACTCGAAGGATGCCTCCGCCTACAACCAGCGGGTACACAGCTATAACTTCAACGGCCTGGCGGAGTGGTCGTGGAATGTCAAAGGGCGAACTCCCAGGGAGTTTGCCGTGGCCTGGGCCACACGCGAAGGATACGCGAACCCGACCAGAGTTGCCGACTGGGTCGAGTTGATGGAACCGGTGGAGTCAGCCATCATCTATAAGCACCGCCCCCGCTGGCACTTCACTTATGACGCAGCGAAGTCATTCCGCGAGGGCAAGGCGTGCACGTTCCTGGACGACCAGGTCATCACCGACGGATTGGCGGCATGCCGCCACGCGTTCGCAGTAGCCGAGGTGTTGGACAACCCCGACCTGGCTGCGGAGACTCGTCACGTCATGGCTGTTCTGTGGGCTCACGAGCGGCTCAATGCGCTATCTGCCGCCGTAGCCGGCCGGGGTGACGAGGGAGGTGGCAAGAGACTCCGGACCGCCCTGCAGGACTACGTCACGGCCGTGCGTTCCGCAGC
Source organism: Planctomicrobium sp. (assembly GCA_029259835.1). GTDB lineage: Bacteria > Planctomycetota > Planctomycetia > Planctomycetales > Planctomycetaceae > Thalassoglobus. The sequence goes on from JAJDEL010000499.1 coordinate 812, forward strand.
GACTTCTCTGGATCCGCTCATGGACTTGCTCACGGTGGAACCTAGATCGTTCGCCGTTAAGCTCAAGCAGCAGCAGGCGGAAGGCTGGAAGAAGGCAGAGCAGGATATCACGGCGGCGGTGTTCGAATGGCTGAAGTGAGTCCCGTGTGAGGCTTGGGCGGTTTCCGCCGGACACGCAATATCGTTACCGTTCCGGGACAGCTTTCCGCACCAATTCAATGGAAGGCAGGACCAACATCACTCAATTTTTTTTGAGCGATATGGCATCACCATGAGACAGTTTCGAATTGTTACCACCGTCTGCGCATTCAGTCTTTCCATCGCTCAGGTGAACGCCGAGGACCGGTTTCTTGTTGATGAAGGAAAGGCTTACGCTGAAATTATTATCAGCGAATCTCCGACGCGGTTGGCGGCAGCTGAGCTGCAAACCTGCGTTGCGAAGATTTCCGGCGCTCGGCTTCCAATCAGAGTCGAGCCTTTCGTTGATGTTCCGGTTCAGATCTATGTAGGCGAGAGCCCATACGCGGCGAAACTCGGCGTCACCGCTGATCGTCTCGAACACGGCGCTTACCGCATTGCTTCCCGATTCGGGATGCGCCGTGGACTGCGAGACATCGTGTTGACACCCCCTCCAACCTGGGTCGATGCGCGGTGACGGAGCCGCGGGGTTGAATAAGGAATTTCCTGGCAGTAAAATTTGGGCCGCTCGATCATGCTCGGCGGTCTTGAGGCTGTTCTCCCTATTCAGGCCATGGCCGACCTGATCGCCTTTCTCCGGGAGAAGCCGTGAACTCTTTTACTGTTACCTAGATGAAGAACCTATTCCTTCAAACCTTGCCTGCCTGCCTCTTCCTGGCAAGTTGCTGGACCGTCCTGAATGCACAGGAACGCGATCCCGAAGGGCATTGGAAATTACAGGGAGATTTGCTGGACGGTTCCGGTAACAATAACACGGCGAGTAATCACGGGGCGGATCTCAGTGCGGTTGGAGTCAAGGGAAAAAAGGGTGGAGCCGCGCAATTTGACGGGCGCAGGAGCTACATCGAAATTCCGCATAGCCAATCTCTGGCATTGGGAAGCGGAGATTTCTCAGTTTCGCTGTGGGTGCATACTACGGAGAAAATGGATGACAACCCGGGTGATCTGATCACCAAATACGATCCGGAAACCCGCCGGGGATTTAATCTCAGCCTCGTCAACCATGCGGGAGTAGTCGGCAGCCAGGCGAACTATCGCAACATCCAGTTTGGCATCGACAATGGCAAGCAATCAGATCAATGGCGCGACGAGGGACGCCCGGGAAAATCGATTTTTATCCACAGCATGGCGGTTCACGACGGGAACCTGTTTGTGGGAACGGTCGAGGGGCGTACCAACGATGACAAGGGCCATGTTTATCGTTACAGAAAGACCGGGGAATGGGAGGATCTTGGAGCACCGTGGAAAAGCAACGGAGTCACTTCGATGGCGAGTTTTCAGGGGAAACTGCATGTCGGTGTGTCGCGGGTTCTGCTGCATTATTCTGGTCTGGAGCCGACACTTTCGCATCACATTGGCGGCAAGGTCTTCCGGCTCGAGGATGACGGCCGGTGGACGGACCTTGGCCAGTTGCTGGGTCTGGACGGGGTCAATGGACTGGTTAATTTCAAGGGCAAACTCTATGCGACGGGATTCTATCAGCCGGGATTCTTTCGCTTCGAGGGAGGGACGGAATGGCGCGCGATGGGAACGCCCGATGATCTGCGAACGGAGGCCCTGACCGTCCACAATGGAGCCATCTATGCCACTTCCTACGACGAAGGTTCCGTCTTTCGTTTTGATGGAACGGGCTGGCATCGCACCGGATCGCTCGGCACTGCGAGCCGGACGCAGGCGTATTGGGATGGCAGCAAATGGGTTCCCACCGGCCTGAAAGGAGAAGAGACCGGAACCCAGGTCTACAGCCTCGGGCTTCACCAGGGAAAACTCGTAGCGGGAACCTGGCCGGAGGGCAAGGTCTACCGATACGAAGGCGGTACGACGTGGGAGTCCACTGGACGTCTCGGGGAAGAACAGGAGATCATGGGATCCAATCACTACAATGGCAAACTGTACGCCGGGTCATTGCCGATGGCGGAAATTTTCCGTTATGACGGCGATGAACAATGGAGGTCGGTGGGGCGAGTCGACTTCACCGAGGATGTGATCTATCGCCGCGCTTTTTCGTTGGCTGTTTTCAGGGGCAGGTTGTTCTCGGGCACGTTCCCCTCAGGCCATGTGCGTTCTTTTGAGGCAGGTAAGGTCGTGAGCTTCGACGAAGAACTCGCAAGCGGCTGGCGCCATATTGCGGCCGTGAAAGAGGGCGGCAGACTGAAACTTTTCATCGATGGCAAACGGGTGGCGGAGTCAGACGAGTTTGACGCGAAGGATTTTGATCTGACGAACGAGGCTCCGCTGCAGATCGGGTTCGGTCAGTATGATTTTTTCAACGGCAGGATCAGGGATGTGCGCCTCTACCGGCGGGCGCTGACGGAGGCAGAGGTGACTGCACCCCCTCCAACCCGAGGCGATGCGCGGTGACAGCCGACCGAAGGGGCACAATCCCGCCAAACGCAATGTCGATGCCATCCGTCGGGCCTTGCCCCAGTGAGGAAGAGTCTCGAAGCGAGGCTCCGCAAATGAATCGTAGAATACGACGTCCAGTAATCTGCTCATGCTGGTTTAATCACATTCAGTGACAAAGACGACAAATGAAACTTATGAAAAGACGCATTCTTCTCTCCGCCGTCAGCCTGTTCATTACCAGCCTGGCCTCGACATTGTCAGCGCAGGCGCCTGCCACATTCGTTAAACCCACACCGACCGAGCGCGTTGCTCTCTGGTCCGGCAAAGCGCCCGTTGGCGGCGGCAAGTTTGAGGATTGCAACTTGGAACTCGAGGTATTCCTTCCGCCTGCCGACAAGGCCAACGGTGCCAGCATCGTACTTTGTCCCGGCGGCGGCTACATCCGCCACGTCACTGATCGGGAAGGCTATCCCATCGCACAATGGCTCAGCGAGCACGGTATTGCCACAATCATCCTGGAGTATCGACTGCCGAAGCTGCGTCATCAGGTGCCGTTACTCGACGCCCAGCGCGCCATCCGCCTCACCCGTGCCAACGCCGCTGCGTGGAAAATTGACCCGAAACGTATCGGCATTCTCGGTTTCTCCGCCGGCGGTCACGTTGCTTCGACTGCCGCCACGCACTTCGATAACGGCAACGCCGATTCGCCCGATCCCATCGAGCGACTAAGTTGCCGGCCCGATTTCTCCTGGCTCGTCTATCCCGTCGTCACGATGGGCAAATACACGAACACCGGCTCCAGGAACGAACTCCTTGGTCCTGATCCGAAGCCCGAACTCGTCCGGCTTTATTCCAATGAAACGCAGGTTACGTCCGACACTCCGCCCACGTTTCTCGCGCATGCCGTTGATGACAAACCCGTGCCGCCTGAAAACAGCCGCCATTTTGTCGCTGCCATGAAAGCCCAACGGGTTCCGGTCGAACTGCTGGAACTCCCGTCAGGCGGTCATGGTCTCAACGGCTGCAAGGGGCCGCTCTGGGAGCAATGGAAAGCCGCCGCGATAAAGTGGCTTGCAGGTCAACAGCTCGTTGCTGCAACGGATCAGACTCACGCCCTGATCGCCCGTGCTGCATCCGTAGAACTGAAGACGAAATCTACTCCACCGCCAGGAAACCCACTGGAGCATCATGCGTCCGGCTTCGCGAAGATTCTTTGTTCGGCCGTGTTCGTCACTGGCCTGGACCCGGAGTTCGCAGCCGAGAATATTGGCTACTTTACGGCCCCATACGAGGAGCGGGCCAAAATGAAATGGCGTGTCGATCGAGAAAACAAGGCCGTTCACGTAACGCTGCCCAACGGTGTCACTCGCACGGCAAAGTTTATAGGTGACCTTGGCTGTCTGACATTGCCTCGCGGTGAGAAGTCGCCTTTCTTTGATCCGCCGAACATCGAATCAAATCTGCCGGATGCTGCGAAAACGAAGTGGCCGATGGGTGACGTGTTGCCCGGCGGCGGGCTTCCCGCAGATCTTGACACGACGGCCGTGGCGAAAGCAGTCGACGCTGCGTTTGAGCCTCGGGACGCTTTGACGGCGGCCTATGTCGTCACCTGGAAAGGAAGAATTATCGGCGAGCGGTATCGGGATGGAATCACCATGCACACGCCCCTGGAAAGTTGGTCCATGGGTAAAAGCCTGACCGCCACATTGTTAGGAACTCTGATCAAAGATGGCGTGTATTCGCTGGATCAACCCGCGCCGATTCCCGAATGGCAAATCGAGAATGATCCTCGCAGGAAAATTCGCATCGCCGATATTCTGCACATGTCGAGTGGTCTGAGATTTCGAGCTCCGCATGATCCGGACTTCGATCCGGCGGACGGCTATCCCGATCATCGCTACGTTTACACCGGTGCCGTCAATTCATTCGAGTGGGCAGTAAAGCGACCCCTGCAATGGGCTCCGAATACCGTTGGCCGTTACCGCAATTCGGATCCGGTTACGGCGAACTACCTGATCCGCCTGGCCGTCGAAAAACGTGGCGGGGACTACCACAGCTTTCCTCAACGCGCGCTCTTCGACAAGTTGGGGATGCGTGACATGGTTCTGGAAACCGATCCGTACGGCAACTTTCTATTGCAGGGATACGAGTTCGGGGCAGCTCGCGACTGGTCGCGATTGGGCAATCTTTATCTGCAAGACGGTGTCTGGAGCGGGAAACGCGTGCTGCCCAAGGGTTTCGTGAAATTCGTCAGCACGCTGGCCCCGGCCTGGGTCGCGGACGCTAGGCCGATCTACGGCGGCTTTTTCTGGATCAACGGAACCGAGCGGTTTCCAATTCCAAAAGACGCCTATTACATGGCGGGGGCCGGCGGCCAATACACGATCATCATTCCGTCGCACGATCTGGTCGTCGTGAGAATGGGCCACTACAAAGGATCCGATGTCGGTTTCGAAGCACTCCGAAAGTCGTTGACGTTGCTGATGCAGGCGGTAGGCAATCGCCGAAGGGAGTAAGAGGTCCACCGGACTTCGATTCTATCAGAACTCATTCTTGGTTCTTTGAGCGCTCGAAGTCGGGTGCCGTTTTGTCATCAGGTTGAACACGCAAAGGACCGGGTGTTCGGTTGAACCGACACCGCTCAGGTCGACAACCCCGAAGAAACGTACGTCAGAATCTCTCAAAGTTCGTTACGCGCGTTGGTCTACTGGCTTCCCATTCTTCTCTTCGCGGACCGAATCCGGATAATTAACAGCAATCGCTTCGTGATAATCCAACGGGAGTTACCAACATCGATTACTTCCTTCCGCCTATGATTCGATGAATTGGAAGGTGATTTTCGCGATGCCTTAGGTGCCGGAGGGGATAATTACTGATCTTTAATTTCTTGATTGGGAGAGAGGAATGAGTGAAAGTAAGTCGACGGAAGAGAAATTAGATATCTCACCGTGGTTGTGGATTGGCGGTTTCATATCTGCCGTCATGGCATTTATTTGGCTGGGCGTTCGGTAGTTGGGAGGAAGGTCATATTCGGTTCCCAGTCGACTGATCGGTCAGTTCGCCGACTTGCGCATCCCTTCGTCGAGCGCGACGTTTTCTCACTGGCGTCTGCAACCACTTCTTTCGGCTGAAATTCAATACGATTCGTGGGCATTTATCCAGACTCACTTTTCGGCCGACAATTCTTGCTCGCCGTCCCAGCGGTGTGCACAGAGGATGCTGCCTTTGGCCGCGCTGTAGTCAACGCGGGCGACATTCGGAGCTAAGAGAGTTGGGCGCTCGGCTCTGAGGCGACAAACGCTAGGTCTCACTCGGAGATGCAAAATAGATGGTGTTCGCCCCGGATGAACAATTCATTGTCAACGGGAGCGGGAGTCGCATCGACAGTTTCGCCAACCGAATTGCTGTGAATGACTTCGAATTTCTCGGCATCCTTGATGACAACAGTTGTTCCATCACGGCCTGTGAGGTAAATGTGCCCCCCGGCAGAAATAGGTGATGCATAGATACTATCAAGTCCCGGAACGCGAGTGGCTCCAAAATGCACTTTTCCTGTGGCTGCATCGAGACATGTCAAAATGCCACCCTTGCCCTTATAAAAATAAAGACGCCCCGAGGAAAGTAACGGTGAAGCGATGTCAGGAGTGTCGCGATCGATGGTCCAGACAACACTGTCAGTACCTTTAATGTCGCCTTTCCCATTGGGACGGAATGCCCCCAGGAACGACCCTCGGTGCCCACTTCCAATAAAGACAAGTCCATTGTGCGTTACTGCCGATGCGACAGGCCTTTGAGTTTGGCCACCACACTTCCATAGTTCTTTCCCGGTCTCGAAATCATATGCGCGTGCCATGTTCTGACCGTTCATGACAATTTGTTTCGAGCCTTGATGTTCGATAATAAGTGGAGTGGCCCAACAGGTCGGTTCATCTCGTTTGACTCGCCAAATCGTCTCCCCAGTCAGTTTATTTAGAGACAACAACGCAGATTGGCCTTCATGATCCCACGGAACGATGATGCGATCTCCAGAGAGGGAGGGCGAACTCCCTTCACCAAAACCATTACGAGTTTCCATTCGGCCAAGATCATCGCGGCCCCATTGCAATTCACCATCCATTGAGTAGCAGAAGAGCCCGCGCGATCCGAAGTGAGCGTAAACTCGTTTTCCGTCGGTACAAGGTGATGCAGAGGCAAAATTGTTCGTTGAGTGTGTTCTCTGATGAGGTTTGGACTCAACAGCAATTCTTCTCCAAAGCTGTTCGCCAGTCTCACGATCAAAACAAAACAGAGTGAATTGCAACGTTTGAAGTGGCGCGGAGGATCTTCCAGAGCCTCGTTGACCGGACCGCGAACGTCTTGGAGGACGCTGCCCACTCTGTGAATCAGACTTTGGTGTTTCCGTTCCTGCTCCCGCGACTCCAGAAACAACGTAGACGCGGTCTTCCCAAATGATGGGTGAGCCCGACCCTTGTCCTGGAATTGCAACTTTCCACTTCACATTTTTTGTACTGCTCCATTCCGTTGGGGGAGTCGCATCCTGAGCAACTCCATTGCCATTGTCGCCCCGCCAGTGTGTCCAGTTGCCTGCACTCGCCGTTGAAGCTGATGAATGAGAGAAAATAATGGAGAGCAAGCAAAAGGTCATAAATTGGTTGTGCATTTAACTGAGTCCTTCATTGACAATGCTGTTAGCGAGTTGAACCGTTGTTAAAAACACCATTCCGATGGCAATGTTTCGGGAAAGTTCCGTCCCGCAAGGTCAAAATACTCATCGTTCCACGAAGTTGACCTGTCTCTCTTTAACGCTATCCATGTTTGGTAGACATTGCTCCATGCTAAAACCGTTTTAGCATGGAGCAGAAAATCGCCTCAAGTACGTTACACAACTGAACAGATCATCCACAAGCTTCGAGAAGTAGAAGTCGTGATTGCTTAAGGGATCTCGGTGAAGCAGTCTTCCGCACTGGACTCCAGCTGATCCATCCAATGTTGAACTTGAAGCGCGTCAGAATATGTTGCCCCGACAGGGACTGCCTGTACTCCTCTGGCGACACGACAGAAAGAGCGAAGTTCCTCCGCCATCATTCCTGTTGGGCCAGACAAATCGGTGCGAATTTCCAGAGCCAATGGCCAAGAAGCTTGAGCGTCCCACACCTCGATCGGCCTGGGATTCGGATGTATTCGTCCCGACCAACCCTCGCCAAAAACTTCGGTGCGGTCAAATCCTCTCGGCGGCATCCCATCGGGAGTCAAATACGAGGCGGCGAAAGAGGCGACAGGACCATGATCCCATTTGAGTTGCGCCAATGCTAAATCAATGTCGCCGTTTTTTGTGCGATGGTATTGGGCACTGAAAGAGACCGGATCAGCCCGATTGAGAAGAACCTGAGTCATGTAAAGATCGTGGACCATCGCCGCGTGGAGTGGGTTCTCACCTGTGAACTGATTAAGAATACTTGCGGGACGGTGTCGGACAGAGTTGATATAGGCAATCGGTCCACGCTGTCGCGCTTCGTCACACAACTGACGAAATTCACTGTTGAACAGAACAATGTGTCCAACCATCAAGTTGCTTGAATCAGGCCTTACCCAAGGCATTAAGCTTTTGGCTTCTGAGAGATTATCTGCGACAGGTTTTTCCAACAGAACGGTTTTGCCAGCCTGCAAGAGCATCTTAGTGACTGGGATATGTTCGGATGTGGAGCAGGCGACGACCCAGGCATCAGCCTCTGATTCACGAAGGGCCTGCTCCAGATTGATCCACCCCGGCACACCTGGCAGAAGGTCAGACATCGCATCCAAACTCGCCTGTCTCCTGGCAACCAGTCCCACTAATTCGGCTTCTGCCAAGCCGGCGAGTGTTAACGAATGCAGTCGCCCAAACCGCCCCAGTCCAATCACACCTATTTTCAAGGGTGCAAAATTTTCCTTCGTCATCGTCATCCTTTCTGAGGCAATGCACAATCAGACCGCAGCCGAATTATATTGAGACCGGCAACGCGTACCCAGTTTTAATGATACTATGGTGCTGCATTTTCAATTGGATAGCGAACCGTCCGTGGTTACATCGGCAACAAGAATTCTCAGGCAGCTCAGCGGAGTAAGCTCGCACCAGAGCTGTTTGAGCGAAACGACATCGTCGGCCCCTCTTTCTCATTCAGTATTGCTGATTCTTCGTCACAACAGATTAGCAACCCCCCAGCCCAACTCACAGTGCATGGCACTCGCACCGCTTGTGCACTGTATTAAAACGTTTCAGCGCTTGATTTGAATCCGCCCGCCGGATTAGACTCGATGATCCTACAAGTCGACACGTGCATGGTGTGAATCAAGCTCGCGAGTTCACGATGTCGTTTTCACGAAGGACTCTGGATGCCATCTTCACTGCAGACTGATCCATTTGCGATGAATCGACGGGCCGCCCTTCAGATCGGAGCTGGGTTGTTCGGATTAAATCTGCCTGGTTTTCTGGAAGCGGCTCAGACAGGGGCCACACAGCGGGACATTTCCTGCCTGTTCCTTTTTCTGGCCGGTGGTCCATCTCAATTTGAAACATTCGATCCAAAACCTGACGCCGCTCCAGAAATTCGAGGGATCTGGGATCCTACTTCGACCAGTGTTCCAGGGACATTCATCTGTGAGAAGATGCCGCTGATGGCTCGGCGGATGCACAAGGTGGCAATCGTCAGGTCGTGGAAAGGACGCAGCGGATCCCACGCGGCCGGGTCTCAACATGTTGCCAGCGGATCTTTTCCTCCGCCAGCTGGCCAGCACGTACCGAATTTCGGTTGCTTGTTTTCAGCCCTGAAGGGAAATCAGGTGCCTGGAGTCCCGGCACATTTTGGACTTCCCGTCGCGGCCCGTTATACGAAGCCGTCTGGGTATCTGGGGACAGTGGTCGACGCCTATGACATCAAGGGCGACCCAGCTGATCCAGAGCTGAAGTTCGACGGTCCATCTTTGCCGAAGGTCCGGTTTGAGGATCGTCAGTCGATGCTGACACAACTCGACAATCTTTCTCGGTTGACTGAAACAGGCAGCGGTTCCATCCAGGCTCACGATAAATTCTTAGAAGAAGCAGTTGCTCTGCTCACCAACGGAGCCATGCAGAAAGCCATGAATCTCGACCAGGAGCCACTGGCTCTTCGCAAGCGGTACGGTGACAATATCTACGGGCAGCGTGTTCTGCTTGGACGTCGCCTTCTCGAAGCTGGAGCCCGGTTCGTTACGATCAATCAGGCCGTCCAAGGTGGTCTGTTTGGTGCCGGTCCGACAAACGGAACCTGGGACAATCATCACCTACTATTCAAATCGATGATGTCGTTTGAATCTGAGCCGGCCAGCATCCCGGGCAGCTACAAGTGGCATTCGACAAAAGGACCGGGAAATCTGCCGCAACTCGATATGTCCTTATCGACGCTACTTGACGATCTGGACGATCGGGGAATGCTCGACACAACATTGATAGTCGCGATGGGGGAATTCGGACGAACTCCGAGAATCAATAAAGACGGAGGCCGCGATCATTACCCGGGAGCAGGCAGTGTCCTTCTGGCCGGAGCCGGCATTGCTGGTGGAACCGTTGTGGGAGCGACTGACCGAATCGGTTCCTCACCGATCACGCAACCGTACACTCCGGAGGACTTTGGCGCAACGATATTTCACGCTTTGGGCATTGATCCTCACCTGACTTACTTCCCGAGAATCACTCGACCGACGCCAATCTCCGATGGCGAAGTCATTCGAGAGTTGTTCGCTTGATTTATGAACTCGTGAAGAACTGATTTCTCAGGTTTCTTCGGCCTCCAGTTCTGTAGGCTCAGAGTTCCAAATTTCAATCAAAAATTCTTGTGGTTGTTCCTTCATCCTTCCAACGGTGCGCGTCGTGTTGTTTGGCGCCGTCTTTGGACAAACTTGACTTCGTCGTTTCCAGAACGGTGAGATCAAGCGAAGACGACTAAGCTTCGCCTCTTTCCACCACTGGGATCGATTTGCTGTTAGACTACAATGAGCAGTGACGCCCTGTACTGAGCCAGCTGGACTTCAGGGATGGAGAAATTTTGCGACGAGGGATAGCGTGGAAACCTCGGAGTCAATTATTGGAAGATAGAGCGAAGAAATGAAACGACGACTGACGTGCCTGACAGTGCTACTGCTTGCTTCCTGGGGTCGGTCCGGTCGGTCGGATGATGTTTTTCTTCTGCCGTATTTTCTCGGCAATGGGGAGACCGGTATTTATTTTGCACATAGCCGTGACGGGTTGAAGTTCGAATGGCTGAACGATGGCAAGGTCGTCATGCCAGCACCGCCATGGGGCAATGAGAGCCTCACCCGCGATCCGTCGATTGTTTTTCACAAGGGCGTTTTTCACATGGTTTGGACGACCAGTTGGAACTCTCTGAGCATCGGTTACGCACATTCAAAGGATCTCGTCGATTGGAGCGAACCCGTGAAGATCGACATCTGGGGAAAATTCACTGCCGTGAAAAACACCTGGGCACCCGACCTGCACTGGGATCCAGAGAATCACTAATTTCTGATTCTTTGGAGTTCAACGACTCTGGCTGAACTTGAGGACGCGGACGGTTCAGCCGATCCGCACGGCAACGATCATCGTACCTACGCGGCGAGAACGAAAGACTTCAAGACGTTCTCCAAACCGGTGTTATTCTTCAGCCCACAAAATCCGGAACATGGTGTGATCGATCCGTATATCGCCCACGACGATCGCGCTACAACAGACGCCGCCGATGACCGCTGGGTGATGGTCGTCAAGAACGAAATGGATTCTAAACAAGGTGGCAAAAACTTGCGTCTGACGTTTAGTAAACGCATGCAAGGTCCGTACGAAACGACATTGAGTCAGCCGATTGTCGGGGCCGGAACTGACATTGTCGACACCATGGGGGAAGGTCCGTCGCTGTTGAAGCGTCGGGGACAATGGTTTTTGTATTGGGATGCTCCAGGGAGCAAGTTTTCCTACTGCCTCGCAACGAGCAGGGATCTGAAGACGTGGACAAACCGCTCGCAGGAAATGACGTTACCCGCCAAACAGATGCGTCACGGGACAGTTCTTATCGTCCCCGAAGCAACGGTCGCACATCTCGTGCTGGAAAAAAACTAACACGATATGTGAAACAATGATGCTAACACCAGCTGCCCTTCTTGCCATTGCCATATTCGCGAATGACGTGGTCGGTCAAGAAACTTACCGCGTGGTGCTGACGGTCACGTCCGAGTTACCCTCCGGCAACGTTCCAATGAGTGCGAGCGTCGACTTTGGCGCAGTTATCCGCGACAACAAGCTACCTGGCGTATTGGACCCGAACACAATTGAAGTGGTGAACTCTGCAACAGGCAAGTCGGTTCCCTTCGCACGAACCGAAGATTTTGCCTACAGTGATCGTGGGCGGTTGGAGTGGGTGATCACCAATCCAAAACATCGTAAGTTCGAAATCCTCTTTCACACGATCGCGAAACGGCCACCGCTTCAACCGCAGAACTACACACCAGTGGTTGGCGTGGGCGATCTGTTGAGGTACAACGCTGGCCCATCTCGACCGATCACGCTTTTTTATGGCGCCGCTTTGGCTGACCTGACAGGCGATGGTCGGGAGGATCTGGTGGGCTGCTGGAATTACGCCTATCGGCCCGGGGATCCGTGGAGCGGTCTCATCTGCTATCCGCGCCTGCATTCTGACAAACCGGAGTTCGGTGATCTTGTCAGGCCCCGTTTTGCTAGAACTCCGGATGACACAGCGTTACACAAATTCGGCGGTGGTCATTACGTCTCAGCCGCTCTGGCCGATTTCAACAAGGACGGCAGGATTGACATTGTGTATACGGATTCGAACGCCAAGACCGCGAAGTTCTATCTAAATACTGGTCGACGCGATCACACAGACATGCCCATCTTCACGCCAACCGAATCGATCCGCGTGTCCAAATGGAATGCCTGCCGCGCAGTCGATCTGAACGGCGATGGGGCGTTGGATCTCGTGGTTGACGGCCAATACCTCAAGAACGAGAACTCTGATGGATGGCCATTTCAACCAGCGAGGGAAGTCCCCTTGAATGCCGGCCATCAGCCTTGTTTCATCGACGTAGATAGGGACGGTCTGCTAGACGCGGTTGCGATGGAAGACGTCACCGGCGAGGGGCTGAGCAACTACCACGTGGCTTGGCAGAGGAACCTCGGTGGAAGTGTGCCCAACTTCGCGCCGGCTCAGCCTCTGATCGGCATCAACAATCACGTTCAACGACCTCGTGGTCTGGCTGCGGTGAGTAACGATTCGCATCGGGGTGTGCTGGTGCATCACGACGATTTCCAGGGCATCTCGTTCTACGAGTTGGTGAGCAAGTCGGGCGATGAGCCGCGATTCGAACATCGTTATCGGGCCGAGTCCCGCTCAGCGGTAATGTCTCTCAGCGATCAGGCGTGGCCCTGCATGTGTGATTGGGACGGCGACGGTGATATCGACCTGTTGGTTGGTGGCGGCTACGGCTGGCCTCGGATTGTGATCAATGAAGGAACCAGGGAGCGCCCCTCCTATGCCGAAGCGAAATTGATCCTGGCTGATGGCAAGCCGATTCGGTTCACTCGTGACGAGATCCTTGGCTCGCCGAAGAACTGGCACAACATGGGCTATCCCTACCCGGTCTATTCTGACTGGGACGGTGACGGCCTGCCGGATTTGATCTGCCCGAACGAAACGAATCGCATCTTCTGGTACAAGAACATTGGTAGCCGCAAAGATCCAATGTTCGGCAAGCGACGCCAGATACTCTGCGACGAGTACCCGGATTCACCCGAGATGCGAACTCTGTCGGCGAAACGAGCCGCAGACAAAAAATCAAACAACGGCGTCTATCCTCGCGAAGAAGAACGACCTTTCCGGTGGCGTACTGCGGCGGCGTTTGCCGACTTCAACGGTGACGGCCTGCTGGACTTCATCACATGTGCGAGTACGGATTTCAAAGCCACGTTGTTCGTCCAGTACAAAGATAAGCAAGGGAAATTTCGGCTAAGAAAAGCAGTGGATACCAGTGGCGAGAATGCATTACAGCTTTCCGATGGTCGTGAAATCGACGATTCCATCGTCAGTCGCTCGTCACATTGGACCGAAGGTTTCCGGGCGATTGATTGGGATGGCGACGGCCTGCTGGACCTCATCTACAGCTTGGCTGGCTCACACGGAGGCATTCAAGACGGTGGCAGCATCTATCTGCTTCGCAACTGCGGAACGAAAACGAACCCGAAATTCGAAGACCCTGTGACGATGCGCTGTTACGGCAAGCCGATTCGAATCACCAACCACGGTCCACACCCTTGGGCTGGTGACCTAGATGGAGACGGCAAGCCCGACCTGTTGGCCTGTGTGGAATGGAGCGTTTATCCTTTCTACAACCACAACGCATTGACGATGCCCAAACAACCGACGTTTACCCTACAGACTGCGATCTCTCCCATTGAAGTCCATCGGCACTCAAGTTCTCGTTGAGGCTGGGACAAACGGTTGACGCTTGAGCAAGCCCGTCGAGCGGCAGACGTGTTCGTATGTTTTGTTGAGCTTCCGCTCCGGATTCGAGAGCGTGAATTCAACGCAGAATTGGAACGAATTCGCTACTATCAAAACAGAGACAGCAATTACACATCCATGTGTCCAATCAATTGGAATGATGATGACAATACTTTTAAACAAAATACATGCCATGGCAAGAACCCTGTTCCGATACACTTCGACACACCGATTTGGTGCATCGACATTTCTAGTCGCTGCCACATTGGTAATACAGTTTCTTTGCTTGTCATTGCTGGCGGCCCAAGCAGGCGACCGACCGAATATTGTCGTGATCTTTACAGATGACCAAGGCTACGCCGATCTGGGATGCTATGGCAATAAAAAAAACCGGACACCGCGACTGGATCAATTGGCAAAAGAAGGAACTCGATTCACTTCGTTTTATTCGCAAACAGTCTGTGGGCCATCTCGTTCGGCGTTGCTGACTGGTCGCCATCCACTTCGAAGTCATGGCTGGAGTATGCCTGCCTCGGAAACCACGTTCGCAGAGCTTATGAGTGGCGTAGGTTATCAAACTGCTTGCATCGGAAAGTGGGATGTTTCCAATCGCTCGCCAATCATTGACCGTATGCCGCTCGCACAGGGATTCGACTACTACTTCGGTCCACTTGGGGCCAACGACGGAGGCAGTGTCAAGTTTCATGAAAACAATAGCTCTGCCGGAGAAACTCGCGATATGGGTGAATTGACGACACTCTACACAGACAAGGTAATTGAGTATCTGAAAAACAAACGTGACGCAAAGAAGCCGTTCGTGCTGTATGTCGCGCATACAATGATGCACACGGTGATCGGTGCGTCAGAGCGTTTTCGAGGCAAGTCCGACGGTGATCTGTACGGCGACGTCGTCGAAGAGTTTGATTACGAGACCGGTCGATTGCTCGATACGCTTGACGACCTGGGTTTGAACGAAAACACGATGGTCATTTACACCAGCGACAACGGTCCCTGGAACCAGGACAAATATACGAAGCGAAAGAAGGGACACCCCAAGGGATCGGTCTTTTGGG